>NZ_DAXETW010000050.1:0-43806 GCF_051155795.1 Longibacter sp. | reverse complement strand
CTCGACCCAGCCCTCATCACGGACCCAACGGGCCTACTTTCCGCCGATCTGAAGGTGGGAGGAACGCTCGGCACGCCGGAACTGAGTGGGTCCGCGACGCTCGAAGACGGCCGAGTCAGTGTAACCGACCTGGACGTGCGCTACCGCAACGCCTCGGCCTCTCTCCGTTTCTCCGGAGAAGAGATCGTGCTCGACCGCGCCTCGGTCGACGACGACAGCGGGGGTCGACTGAATGCAGCCGGCCGGATCAACCTCGCCGAGTTGACGCTGGGCGAGTACGACCTGGACCTTGACGCAAGCAATTTCACCGCCATCGACACCCGCGCCTTCAACAAAGTGCGGCTGAACGGCGACCTGGAGGTGACCGGCACCACCGAATCCCCCGTCGTGAACGGCCGCGTTACGATCATCCAGGGAGATATCTACTACGCCGAGACCCTGTCCGATGCCGAGGCCGCCGACCTGGCCACCGTTCGGTTGAATGAAGACGATCAGCGACTTCTCGAACGCCGCTTCGGCGTCCGACTCAGCGAGGCCGATACCACGACATTCGATACGTACGAGGCCCTGGCCATGGACCTGAGCGTCAACATCCGCCGGGACACGTGGCTGCGTTCCCGGGCCAACCCCGAGCTCAACATCCAGTTTACGGGGACCCTCGACGTCCAGAAGGAGCCGTTCGCGGACGCACGCGTGTTCGGGGCGATCGACGTGGTCCCCGAGCGCAGCACAGTCCGGCAATTCGGACAGGAATTCCAGATCCAGGAAGGTGTCCTGTCCTTCAACGGTGACCCGGCTGAACCGTACCTGAACTTCACGGCGGTCTACCAGAAGCAGTCTCGTACCACGAACAGCACCGAGGTGGAGATCACCCTGTCCGCGCAGGGGCGGCCCGAGGACCTGGATCTGTCGCTCAGCTCGCAGCCGCAGATGGACACCCGAAACATCCTGTCGTACCTTGCAACCGGCCAACCTGCCGATCAGCTCTTGAGCGGTGGCGGCAACGGAACGGGAGATCTGGCGGAAAACCTGGCGATCGGACAGCTTACGAGCCTGGCGGAGAATTTCGCGACCAGCAACGTGGGACTCGACGTGGTCCGGATACAGTATCAGCCCAACGGCGGATCCTACTTCGTTCTGGGTCGATACGTGACGCCTCGGTTCTATGTCGCGATCGAACAACCGGTGGCCGCCGACCAGAGCCAGGCCCAGAACGTATCAAGCCTGGCGCCCGACCTGACGCTCGAGTACGAACTCACGGACAACCTGCTGATGCGCGCGCAGAGCCGTCAGCAGTCGCTCCGCTTCAATCTCCTGTTCGAATACGCGTACTAACCCGAGTCGCAGGGCCCGTGCCCCCTTCGCGGCTGGATGGCATCTGCTTTTCCCTTTCGTTCCGCAGCCCATGACTTCCCACCGCTCATACGCATCGTCGTCTGCTTCCCCGTCCGAGTCCGAGAGACCGGATGGAGGGGCCGGCGACGCCACCCCGGACCGGCCGGCCGGCGCAGCCGCCCCCTCGGCAGAGACGCGAACCGGCGTTGCAGGCGAGGACTCATGGTTCGAGCGGATGACGGCCTTCGAGTCGGTACTGATCGCCGGCGGCGTGGTCCTCTTCCTCGTCCTGCTCTACGAGATGGAAGTGCCCCCGCAGGACGGAAGCTTCCTCAACCCGCCCCTCGTTGCGATCGCCGGGGCGATCCTGCTATGGCCGCTTCGCCGGCACCAGACGGTTCGCGCGCTGCTTCTCGCCGGGGGCGCACTTCTCCTTCTGTGGACCATGAACCAGGTGGCCGGCATCCTGGTGATGTTCGTCGGTGTCTATCTCTTCGCCTACCTGCTGAACCCGGCGGTCTCGCACCTCCGGACGAACTACCGGATCCCGCGATGGTTGTCATCGCTCATCGCCGCTCTCCTCGCGGTCGGCGTCGTCGTGCTCTTCGTGCTGCTCCTCGCACCAAACATTGCCAACCAGATCGACGCCCTCTCGCAACGGGTGGTGGGTGGGGTCGACTCGCTCCGCGCCTGGCTGGCCACCTCCGCCATCCTGGACTCGCTCGAACAGGCCGGCGTGGTCGAGAAGCAGGAGGCGATCAGCCAGATGCAGCAGTTCGTCCAGCAACAGGCTCGTCAGTTGCCTGAGGCCGCCGAACGGCTCGCCCGGAGCCTGGGGTCGCTGCTCGGCTTCGTCACGCTCCTCGCGCTCGTCCCGGTTCTCATCTTCTACACGCTGAAGGACTATCCCGCCATTCGCGATTCCCTTATCGGCCTCTTCCCGACCGCCGGCGGACGACGCGACTACCTCGTGGAGGCGGGGAGCATCGTCGGGCGTTACCTGCGCGGCCAACTCGTCATTAGCGCCATCGCCACCTTCAACGTGTCGCTCTTCCTGTTCATTTTCGACGTACCCTTCTGGCTCCTGATCGGGTTAATGGCCGGCGTCCTCAACTTTATCCCGAATCTGGGGGCGATCGCGACGATGATCATTGGCGGGCTCATAGCGTTCATCTTCGGCGGACTGGTGAAGGCACTGATCCTGGTGGCCGTCTTGCTGGGCCAGGGCTTGCTCGAACAGAGCCTCCTCACGCCGAACATCATGAGCTACCAGGTCGGCCTTCATCCCGTCCTCGTGCTTTTCTCCCTCCTCGTGTTCGGTTCCTTCCTGGGCATCTTCGGCCTACTCATCGCCGTTCCCGCAACGGCGATCCTGACAACCGCCTACCGGGCGTACCGAGAAGAACTCACACTCGAACTCAGCGACTACGCCAGCCCGGATGAGGCCAACGGAGCCAACACACGCCCGAATGCGTGAAGACTTTCCAACATATTGGCTGTAGCATCGTCATGGACTGGAGTTTTTTCGGTAATGGGTTGGCGCTTTCCGGGGCGCTTTGTACGTTACCTTACCTCGTATGCGGCGCCCGTCGCATATGCACCCTCATGCCCCCGACGTATCAACCGAACCTGTCGCTTTGACGCGCACCTTTCGGTCCTCCCGCACATTCAGTCCCACCTATTCACTCCTTGGTCGATGGATTCGGCACCTGACCGGTGATCGGTTGCGGGGCGAAGCACTGTTCATTCTGACCATCACCTCGCTGGTGCTCGGCGTGCTGATGGCTCACTACCTCGGCTGGGCCCTGCTCCAGCCGGCGATGGATGCAGGCAATCCCGAGACCTGGCAACTCTGGTTCTGGTTTGCGCAGATCGGCTCGGTCGCCCTCCTATTTTTGATCGGCGGCATTGGATGGCGCCCCTCCGTGGAGGCGACAATCGACACGGACCGCGGCGTCCTCATCGTCGAGCAGGGCAACACGTCGGCGAAAGTCCTCGTGGACGAGGTCGAAGATGTCTCGATCGTCTCGCCCCGCCTCTATCACCTGCACTATCGGCACCACGCGGCGACGCGGCCTTTCATCAGCCGACCGGGACGCGAGGTTATCATCCTCCGAACGGGAGACGGCCCCGTCGCGCTATCCCTGGATGAGGCGGATGCCGGCGCACTGGTAGACCTCGTCCGCCGGCGCGACGAGGTCATGGTCGAGTCCGCAGCCGCCTCCTGAAGAGCGCGCAGCCTGCGAACCGGAGCGGGCGTCTGTCGTATCGCACGGTCCGCATTCTTCGACCGCTGCCCCTCCCCCCCTCGTGCAGTTTCACCTCGACCACACCGACGCCGGCACGGACGCCCGCGCCGGACGCATCGTTACCGATCACGGCGTGATCGAAACGCCAACGTTCATGCCTGTCGGCACGCTCGGCTCCGTGAAAGCGGTTGAGCCTCGGGAACTGCATCGCGACATCGACGCCGACATCATCCTGGGCAACACCTACCACCTCTTCCTTCGCCCGGGAACCGACGTCCTCGAATCGGCCGGCGGCCTGCACCGCTTCATCAACTGGGACGGTCCCATCCTGACGGACTCAGGCGGGTTTCAGGTCTTTTCGCTGGGCCACCGGGCCGAGTTGTCGGAAGAAGGCGTCGAGTTCCAGAACCACATCGACGGCGACAAACACCTCTTCACGCCCGAGTCCGTCGTCGATATGCAGCGCTCCATCGGCTCCGACATCATGATGGTACTGGACGAGTGCCCGGCTGCCGACGTGTCGAAGGAGTATGCGCGAACCTCCAACGAACTGACCCTTCGCTGGGCCGAGCGGTGCAAGACACGCTTCGAGGAAACGGAGCCGCACTACGGACACGAACAGGCGCTGTTTGCTATCGTGCAGGGCGTGGTCTACCCGGACGTACGGCGCGAGTCCGCCCGCGAACTAGTCGACATGGACTTTCCCGGCTATGCCATCGGTGGGCTCTCCGTCGGGGAAACCCACACGGAGATGTACGACATGGTTGAGGCGGTCACGCCGCTCCTGCCGGAGGACAAGCCGCGCTACCTCATGGGTGTCGGAACACCGGAGAACCTGCTGGAGAACGTGGCGCGCGGGATCGACACCTTCGACTGCGTAATGCCAACCCGAAACGCGCGGAACGGCACGATCTTTACGACGCGGGGACGGATGAATATCAAGAACGCGCAGTTCGAGAAAGACCATACGCCCATCGACCCCGGTCTCGACAATCCGGTCTCGCAGAACTTTTCCCGAGCCTACCTTCGGCATCTACACAAGACCGGTGAGATCCTCGGCCTCCAGCTCGCCTCGATCCAGAACCTCGCCTTCTATCTCTGGCTGATGAAGACCGCCCGGGAAAAGATCATCGCCGGACACTTCGACTCCTGGAAAGCCGACATCCTTCCCGAGATCAATCACCGGTGGTGAACGGGGTTCGGTTTGAAGGACTGTATATGGGGAGGTTTGTATGTGGGTAGGTGGTGGGCCCGGCGGTCGGTGGGCATGTTGAACGCTGAACCTTGAACGCCGACCTTGAACGCTGACGTTGAGCCCATCTTCCGAACCCGAGCGGCGTCCTTTCGTACGTACCGGCCAGGGCGTGAGTCACGTTTTACCGCGCCGACCTGTCCCTCTCGACACCGACCTCACCTGCTTCCATGAAACAGTTTGATGTCCCGGTTTTCTACCGGAGCCCCATCATTTCGAAGGTCAAGGACGCCCGGAAGTCCCTCGATCCGCGGAAGAAGGATCTGTCACCGTCGGTGATCGATTTCGGGCCGGTCCGCTTCAAGATTGCCCGGCATTTCGGATTCTGTTACGGGGTTGAGAACGCCATCGAGATCGCCTATCGGGCTCTCGATGAAAACCCAGACCGGCGCGTTTTTCTGCTGTCGGAGATGATTCACAACCCGCACGTTAACAACGATCTTCAGGAGCGGGGCATTCAGTTTCTTCGAACCACGAGCGGGGAGCAACTTATCCCCTTCGAGGAGCTCACAGAAGACGACGTTGTCATCATCCCGGCGTTCGGCACCACACTCGAAGTTGAACAAACGCTTGCTGACCTCGGCGTCGACACCGAGTCGTACGACACGACGTGCCCGTTCGTGGAGAAGGTCTGGCGCAAAAGCAAACAGATCGGCGATGACGACTACTCCATCGTCGTCCACGGCAAACGCTACCACGAGGAGACGCGGGCGACCTTTTCCCATGCGAAAGAGCAGGGCCCGGTCGTCGTCGTCCGGGACAAGTCCGAAGCCGAAGATCTCGCTCGGGTCATTCGTGGCGAGGAAGACGCCTCCTTCTTCTACGAGCGTTTTGACGACAGATACAGCGATGGGTTTGACCCGACCAGCGACCTCAAGCGCCTCGGCGTGGTGAATCAAACCACGATGCTCGCGACGGAGACGAAGGCGATTGCGAATCTTCTCCGAGAGGCGGTGATGGACCGTTACGGCGTCGACAACGTCACGGAGCACTTCGCGGACACCAGCGACACGCTGTGCTACGCGACCAACGAGAATCAGGACGCGACGCTGGAGCTGATCGAAGACGGAGGAGATCTCGGTATCGTCGTCGGTGGCTACAATTCGTCGAACACAAGCCATCTCGTCGAGCTTTGTGAGGAGCACATGCCGACGTACTTCATCCGCGGGGCCTCGGAGTTTGACTCCCCGGCGGAGATTCGTCACTTCGATCTGCACAAGCACGATGAGACGACGACCGAAAACTGGTTTCCCACGAACGACGGTCCGGTTGACGTCGTACTGACGTCCGGTGCCTCGTGCCCGGACGCGCTCCTCGACGAAGTCGTCCGTAAGATCGTCGCGTGGTTCCCCAACGCTCGACCGATTGACGAGGCCCTCGCCCCTTTCGACGAAGCCGAGGACGAGTAACTCTGGCCTGGCGCCGGTCTCCATCTCATCCGGTGTCCGATCACGCCGTACATTCCCCCCGACCGACTCGATCCGTCGCCGATGCCGTGGTACGACTCCTGGTTTGGTAGCGATGCCTATGAACTCGTGTACCGCCATCGGGACGCCGACGAGGCACGTGCTATCATCGATCTCGTGGAATCCTGCACCCAACCGGAGCCCGGCGCTCGCATCCTGGATGTTGGCTGCGGACGCGGACGGCACTCGATCGAACTCGCGCGCCGCGGATATCATGCCACGGGCATCGACCTGTCCGAGGCCTCCATCGAGGAGGCGCGCGAAGCGGCAGCAGAGGCCGGTCTGGAGGTCACGTTTAACGTCGGAGATATGCGCGAGCCCTACTGCAACGGGTGCGTGGACGGTGTTGTCAACCTGTTTACGACGTTCGGTTACTTTCAGGATGACGCCGAGAGCGAACGCGCCATCCGGGCGATGACAACCGCCCTACGTCCCGGCGGCTGGCTCGTGCAGGACTTTCTCAATCCCCCGCACGTCCGAGCCACGCTGGTTGAGGAGGACACCGTCCGCCGCAACGGCGCGCACATCCGGCAGCGTCGGTGGATCGACGACGGTCGCGTCCACAAACGGATCGACGTCGACGACGGCGAAACGACTCGCACCTTTCGCGAAAGCGTGCGCCTCTTCACCCTCGCAGACTTCGAATCCATGTACGACCGGGCCGGACTGTCCGTGAAGGAAGTCTTCGGCGACTACGACGCCTCCCCCCACTCGGAAAGTAGCCCCAGGACCATCCTGTACGCCGTCCGCAACTAATGCCCGAAGCCCCAACGCCCCAACGATTCAACGCCTCAACGATCATCCGCCCCAACGATTCAACGCTTTAACGCCCATGAACGAAGCCCTAACGTACGCCAACGATCATTTCGACCGGTTCACGGAGGAGTTGGAAGATCTTCTTCGCATCCCGTCCGTGAGCACCGATTCGTCGTACGCTGACGATGTAAAGGACGCCGCCAACTGGCTGTCAACGAATCTGTCCGAGGTCGGCGTCGAGCATGTCGAGATCGTCGAGACGGGCGGTCACCCCATCGTGTACGCCGAGCACCACGTGAGTGATGAGAAGCCCACGGTGCTTGTCTACGGTCACTACGACGTGCAGCCCCCGGATCCTCTCGAGCTATGGGAGACGCCCCCGTTCGAGCCGAAGCGCGAAAACGGTACGCTGTACGCCCGAGGCGCCTGCGACGACAAGGGCCAGATGTTCATGCACGTCAAGGCCACGGAGGCCTACCTGCAGCAGGAAGGGGAGCTGCCGGTGAACCTGAAGTTCCTGATCGAGGGCGAAGAAGAAACGGGCTCCGTCCACCTCGCGCCGTTTATCGAGCAAAACCAGGAGAAGCTGGCGGCGGACGTCGTCCTCATTTCCGATACGGCGATGTTTGCGCCGGGCGTGCCGTCGATCACGTACGGTCTGCGCGGTCTCGCCTACACCGAGGTCACGCTTCGCGGCCCGAATCGCGACCTTCACTCCGGGATCTACGGCGGCGCCGTCGACAACCCGGCGAATGCGCTCAGCCGCATGATCGCCGACCTGCACGACGACGATCACCGGATCACCATTCCGGGATTCTACGACGGCGTGCGCGACCTCACGGACGAGGAGCGGGAGACGTACGCGTCCCTCCCCTTCGACGAGGAGCGCTGGAAGGATGAGATCGGCGTCGACGCGCTCCGCGTCGAGGAAGGATACTCCGCCGTCGAGGCGATTTCAGCCCGGCCGACGCTTGACGTGAACGGGATCTGGGGCGGCTACACCGGGGAGGGTGCGAAAACCGTTCTGCCGGCCGAGGCCCACGCCAAGATCTCTATGCGCCTCGTGCCGAACCAGCGGACCGAGGACATCTACGACAAGCTCGAAGCCTTCCTTGACGAGCGGTGCCCGGACACGATGACGCTCGACTTCAAACGCCTGCACGGCGGGAAACCGGTCCTCGTCGATACCGAATCGTCCGCCATGCAATCGGCCAAGCATGCGATGGGCGAGGTGTTCGGGAAAGAGCCCTTCTTCGTCCGAAACGGCGGCTCCATTCCCGTCGTCGCCGACTTCAAGGATATCCTCGGCCTGGACAGCGTACTGATGGGCTTCGGACTTGACTCCGACGCCATTCACTCCCCGAACGAGCACTTCGGCCTCGACCGCTTCCAGAAGGGGATCGAATCGATCATTCGCTTCCACGACCACTTCGGGAACGGGTGATCTGATGCGCGATCCGACGCTGGCGGTCAGCTGAAATAGATCCAGATCACAGCCACGACCGCGAGCAGTCCGACGGTGAACTGAAGGTCGAGCCGCTGCCAGGCCGGGTCGGTCGCCGGCTCGCCATTGGCGGCTGCCGGCTCAGCACGATCCCACTCTGCAGCAGCGTCGTCGGTAACAACCTGCTCATCGGCAGTAGCATACGTCAGCCCTGCAACCTTCGCCGGTTGCGGGGTTTTCGTTATCAGGCTGACGCCGATCAGAAGCAACACGCAGATCAGGAACAGGAAGAACGCGAAGTGCAGAAAGTTGACCTCGGCGAACGTTTCGAGCATAGAGCCGGCAGCGAGTCCGTCCTTTGCCGGGCCGTTGTACAGCTCGAACCCGAGGCGCAGCACGCCGATCACGAACCCACCGAGGAGCGATGCCATGGCCCCTGTTGCGTTCACCCGTTTCGAGAAAATCCCGAGCAGGAAGACCGCCGCGATCGGCGGCGATATGTACCCCTGTACGCTCTGCAAATAGGTATAGAGCTGGCCGCTGATGCTATCCATGAACGGGATCCAGGCCAGACCGAGCACGGTGAGCACCACGGTGGAGAGCCGGCCGACCCATACGAGCTGGCGCTCCGTGGCGTCGGGGTTGAGTTCGCGGTAGACGTCCCAGGTGACGAGCGTCGAGCACGAATTGAAGACGCTGGAGAGGGACGACATGAGCGCCGCCAGCAGTCCCGCGACGACGATCCCTCGCAGGCCCACGGGGAGCAGAGCCCCGACCAGAACGGGCAAGGCCTGGTCCGGGTCGGCAAGTTGCAGCGCCCCCTGCTGGCTCAGCGCATACGCCACAATTCCGGGAATCACGAAAATAAATACGGGAAGCAGCTTGAGCCAGCCCGCGAAAATCGTCCCTCGCCGCGCATGATCAATGTTTTTTGCCGACAACGTGCGCTGCACGATGAACTGGTCGGTGCACCAGTACCAGACGCCGAGGATGGGAGCGCCGAACACGATGCCGGTCCACGGGAAGTCGGGGTGACTCATCGGCTTCCACATATCGAAGAAGCCTGTCCCGGCGGCCGCCTGCAGCTCGGCCCAACCGCCGAGCTTGCCGATTCCGATGACCGTCACTGCGACCGCCCCGCCGATCAGCACGAAAACCTGAACGAGATCTGTGTAGAGGACGGCGCGTAGACCGCCCAGGATGGTGTACGCCCCGGTGACGGTTACGACAATCAGCGCGCCCGTCCAGAACGGAACCCCGATGGCCGTGAAGACAACGCCGCCCGCGAAGATGGTGACGGAGATCTTTGTCAGGACGTAGGCGATGATGGAGATCGTCGCCAGATACCGGCGAGCCCCGGCGGAGTAGCGACGTTCGAGAAACTCAGGCATCGTGAAGACGCCGCTCTTCACGTAGAACGGGACGAACACCCAGCCGAGCAGAAGCAAGATGATCGAGGCGAGAATCTCGAACTGGCCCACAGCAACGCCACTGGATGCTCCCGTCCCCGCCAGGCCGATGAGATGCTCCGATCCGATATTCGATGCGAACAGGGACGCGCCGATGACGAACCAGCCGACGTTCCGGCCGGCGAGAAAGTAGTCCGCGGAGTTTTCCTCTCCGGACCGCTCCTGGATCGTCGCCCACGCGGCCACGCCGAAAATGATGAGGAAGTAAAGGACGATGACGCCCCAGTCTGCAAATCCGAGGGCGAGTTGTTCGACTTCCTCCATGGAGTTTCGGGTTGAGAAATTCGGATGGCGCCCCGCGTGGAGACGTACGGAGCCGGGCCGCTACGGAGCTCACAGAGACCCGAGCGATGGTTTTCCCCTTAGCAGGTTTACGGGGCTGGGGGTACTTCGAACCGTTCTCCCGTCACCTCCAGATCCCTACGCTGGTCCTCGATGCGAATCTGAAATGTCCCGGGTTCAACGACGGCCGCCCCGTCGCGACCGATAAAGCTGAGATCGTCGCGGGACAGGGTGAACGTCAGGCGACGGCCCTCCCCGGGCTCCAGATCGACTTTGGCGAACCGCTTTAGGCGTCGAGCCGCAGGCGTGACCGTGGCCACGCGATCGCTCACGTAGAGCTGGGCGACGTCTTTCCCCGCCCGGTCGCCCGTGTTCTGAATTGTCACCTCCACGCGGATCGTATCCCCATCACGCACGTCGGAGGCCGAGATCGTTGCCGGCGTCACCTGCAGGTCTCGGTATGCGAAGGACGTGTACGACATCCCGTCCCCGAAGGCGAACAGGGGCTCAGCTCCTTCCATCCCAAAGTCCGAGGCCAGGCGTTCGCTCGGCTTGTGGTCATAGGTCGCGTACCCCGTTGGCGTTGACGGGTACGTATAAGGTAGGTGGCCAGACGGATTGACGTTGCCGTACAGCACGTCCATGATCGCCTGCCCGCCTTCCGGTCCCGGGTTGGACCCGGCGAGGACCGCGTCGGCTGCTTCATGCGTCGCGCCAAGCGTACGGGGCCGTCCCTGCAGAAGGACGAGCACGACCGGGGTGCCAGTGGCTGCGATCTGTTGCAATAGCGTACGCTGCGCCTCCGGCAACATCAGGTCGCGAATATTGCCGGCCGTTTCCGCATAGGCGCCCTCCCCGAGGGCAACGACGGCAACGTCCGCGAGTCGGGCGGCAGCGACCGCTTCGTCCATACGGTCTGCCGTTTTAAGCGTCGCGCCCGGCACGTAGGTCATCTGATCAGCTCCGATTCGTTTGCGAATCGCCTCCATGACCGTTGGGCGACCATCATGAAACATCTCCTGAGATGCACCGCCGCCCTGCCAGGTGTACGTCCATCCGTTGTTGAGCGACTGCATCGAGTGAGCAGTCGGTCCCGTCACCAGCACCCGCTGATCGTTCGAGAGAGGCAGAAGGCCGTTCTCATTGCGTAACAGCGTGATGGATTCACGCGCCGCCTGAAGGGCCACCTGCCGATCCTCATCCGTCCCGATCGCCTCGGCCGCCTGAAGCCCGGTCAGTGGATTCTCGAACAGGCCGAGCTTCATCTTCACCCTCAAGATGCGCCGTGCCGATGCGTCAATTCGGGCCTCGCTTACCTCACCGCTTCGGACAAGATCCAGCGTGTGTTCGATGAACGACACATCCGAGGGGACCATGCTCATGTCGATCCCCGCCCGAAGAGCCATGCGCGTCGCCTCCCGCTCCGTCTCGGCGACCCGATGAAGACTGACCAGCTTCTTGATATCAAGCCAGTCGGTTACGATCACGCCATCGAAGCCCAGTTCACCCCGAAGCAGATCCGTCAGAAGATGCTTGCTTGCATGCACAGGGACCCCGTTCACCTCCCCGGAATTGACCATAATCGACGCTGCGCCGGCATCCACGCCTGCGCGAAACGGAGGCAGGTAGGTTTGCCGGAGTTCGATGTCGGGAATGTGAGCCGGGGTTCGGTCCCGACCGCTATCCGATCCAGAGTACCCGATGAAGTGCTTCAGGCACGTCGCCACATGATCGGGGTCGGAGAGATCATCCCCCTGCATCCCCCGGATCGCCGCAAGGCCCATCACGGTTGTCAGATATGCGTCCTCACTCGGTGATTCGTACAGGCGCGGCCAGCGAGGATCCCGCCCGACGTCGAGCACGGGCGCGAAATTCCACGGAATGCCGCTCGAGCGAACATCCCGCGCCGTGATGGCGGCCGCCGTTTCGGCGAGCGCAAGGTTCCACGTTGCCGCCATTCCCTGGCTCTGCGGAAAGAGAACCGCTTCCTGCGTATAGTTCGCTCCGTGGACCGCGTCAATGCCGTAGAGGACCGGTATGCCGAGATCGGACGCCATCGCCTCGTTTTGAATCGAGCGGATCAGCGTGTGCCAGTGTTCGACCGGGAATGCCGCGCTCACCACATTCAGAATAGACCCGACGTGGTGCTCGCGAACGATCCGACGAAGCTTCTCCGGGTCGATCGACTCGGGGTACACCTCTCCATCTGTCACCATGCCCAGCTCCAGCTGGGTCATTTGCCCCACCTTTTGCTCCAGGCTCATGCGCGCCAGCAGCCGGTCGACACGGGCGTCGACGGAATCTGTGCTAGACCCGGCCGGATTCTCAATCACTTCGGACGCATATGCTCCGCTTGACAGCCCCGGTTCATCAACCGGATCGGTCCTCATTTCCACAAGATACACGGACCGATCCAGCGGCATCGTCGCCCCTTCAGCATCGGCGACCTGCCCCGTCTGACTGACGTCATTCGACCCCATCGTGCCTTCGTCCGTGACCACCGGTGTAGTTCGTCCAGATTGCGTTTGCGCACATCCGAGCACGAGGACGGAAAGGAGCATGCCGGATGCAAGGAGCAAGAACGTCATTGGAGCGGTCAGGAACGAGAGCGTCTTTCGGGGTCGGCGCGTCATATGGTTCAATCAGATGCAAGGATCGGACAGGGCCGGTGAGCACGGGGCTTGTGGCAAATGGCGTGGGCCGCCCCGCCTCGATGGAAGGACATCCGCGAAGCGGCGGGTGCAGTCAACGTACGACCGTCAGTTTTTCGGTTCGAGAAAAGCTCCTCCCCTCGAAGCGAACGAAGTATACGCCGCTGGCAAGCGCCTGCGTGGAGAAGGTTGCCGTCGACGGCGTGTCCGGGTGTGACATCCCGGACGCCAGCGTCTGGATGCGCTGACCGAGGAGATTGTACAGTTGCACCGTTACGCGCTCTCGCTCCGCCACGAGATATTTCAGACGCACCGTTTGACCCGACCGGACCGGATTCGGCGTATGCTGCAGGATTACGAACGGCGACTGGGCCCCGACGGATACCGTAACGACATCCGAGAGGCTGGATGACCCGTCGAGGTCCACCTGGCGAAGGCGAAACTCGTACGAACCGGGGTCCAGATCACTCACGCGATATCGATACTGCTGGACTTCAGAGGTCGTCCCCGCTCCCTTCACCGAGCCGACGGTGCGAAACCCACCGGATCGTGCGACCTGAACGTCGAAGCCGGCATTGTTCGTCTCTGAAAGGGTTTGCCAGGACAGGACCGCGTCACGACCATCGAGGCGGACATCGAAGCCTGAGAGTTCAACCGGAAGGGGCCCGTCGGAGGTGAACGAGATAGCATCGATCAGCAGTTGTCCGCCTTCTGGATCGCCGACGCCGTCATCCGGCGTTGCACTGGTGATCGAGAACACGACACCGGCCACCGTTCCGTTGAACAGGCCATCCCCGCCGGCCTGACCGTTCTGGTTTCGCTGCAGGGCGTCAATCTCCACAGACGCCAGTCCGTACGATGAGGACCCCGGCACGCGAAGTTTGAGCCGGAATTCGTCGTCTACGTTCGGATCGTAACTCCCGTCGCCATCTTCATCTTCCTGGACGTTTGCCTCGAGAACGAACGACGTACCCGGCGACCCAGCGTTGAACTTGTAGTAGAAATTCAGGCGCGGAGACGCAAATCCGGATAGATCCGCGTTGATGTCGTTCTTACCAAAGCCCCCGATGAAGCCCCCCTGACTGCCATCGCCAGATGCAAAATCGGCCGTGAGAGCAACGTCACCGCCGTTCTGGGGCGGTGTATCGCCGCTTGTGCCGAGGGATACACCCGTTTCGCCGGCGAACGTGAAGTACTCCGAGACGTCATCGTCCTCCATGTCGTCAAACGTCGTCAACGTACCGAGCGGAGGCTCCGGCTCAATGGGATCGCCGTCGGAGAAACTGATGTAGTCGACGACAAGCTGTCCCCCCTCGGCATCGCCGGCTCCGTTGTCCGGGGTCGCTTCGCTAATGGCGAATACGACGCCCGCCACGGTGCCGTTGAATACGCCGTCACCGCCAGACTGGCCGTTCTGATTGAGCAGCATGCGTTCGATCTCTGCTGAAGCGAGCGTGTACTGCGACTCGCCCTGTACACGAATGAACAGGCGAAATTCGTCGTCGACGTTCGGGTCGTACGCGCCGTCTCCATCCTCATCCTCCTGAATGTTCACCTCGAGGGTGAAGGCCGTCTCCGGGCTGCCGGCGTTGAACTTGTAGTAGAAATTCAGCCTTGGAAGCGAGAACGCGGACAGGTCGACGTTGATGTCGTTCTTTCCAAAGCCGCCGACGAACCCCCCCTGACTCCCATCGCCCGCTGCAAAGTCGGCGGTGAGTGCCGCGGTGCCCCCGTTCTGGGCCGGCACCTCCGTCCCGGTACCCAGCGTCACACCGGTCTCACCGGCAAACGTGAAGTATTCCGAGACATCATCGTCCTCGAAGTCGTCATATACCTCCGTCGCAGGCTGGGCGAGGCTGAGCGTGGAGGCTCCGAAGGCAAGAAGGAACAGGGTTCCGACCACAGCAACGAGCGTCCTACCTGCGATCCCGTATGTATCAGTGTCCCGCCGCGCGGAATGTGGAGTCGTAGTGTCAGATCGAATCATGGGTGCCTCATCGTTCAGTGAAAGGGGTACTGGCTGATGCCGCTCCCGGCTCGAGGCGCGGCTTTCCGTCGTGTATGTGCTGTCGTTTATGTGCTGTCGTGTATGTGGAGTCCTTCCCTGATTCCGTGGTCAGTTCGCCGGGCGGTAGAATCGAACCCAGTCATACTCTGCCCGGACGGGGAAATTGCTGTCGTCGATTTCCCCCGCGAAGCTCGGCGAGTTGGAGACCCAGAGGTTCATCATAATCTGCATCTGCAGGTCAGGGATTTCGCCGGGGCTCGCCCCCTCGACCGTTGCCTGCTTTACGAGCTGACCGTCCCGGTACCACTTGATTTCACCGGGAAGCCACTCAAACGCGTAGTTGTGGAATTCCTCGGACGCGTCGTACGAGAGGCCCGCGGTTTCCGGAAACGGCGGCACCTGGTACGCGTCGTTGTTCGTCGCGCCTTCCGGGCCGTCGTTGTAGTAGATGTTGGTCAGCATCGAGCGGTTGTTTTTCCCCACGATCTCGATGTCGATCTCCTGCCACGGGTTGTACCGATAGGCGAAGAAGGACGAGACCGTGCCGCTCGGACCGGCGGACTTCATTCGTACCTCGTAGCAGCCGTAGCTGTAGAAGCCGGTCTGGTTATCCGTCCGAAGTTCGGCGCCGGTATACGGCTTGCCGTTGAACTGCTCTTTCTTCAGGTTCAACACCATCTTGCCGTCCTCGTAGGTGATGTTCTCCGGTCGGAAGGTGGCCAGATTTCCGTTGAACGTGGCGTTGCCGCGATCCCAGAACGTTTCGTTGGGCGCGTCAAAGTTGTCCTCGAAGAACAGCTCGTAGTCGCTCCCGCACGCACTCTCGACCGTCCCACCGCCGGATCCCAGATCGGTATCGGAGTAGATGATGTCATCGATCGTGAGCGTAAAGGACTCCGCCGGCAGGTTGCCAATGGCAAACACGAGGTTGGCAATTCGTGAAGACAATTGCCCGTCGCCGCCGCTGTTGACGGCATTGTCATCCTCAAAGGCGCTCAGCGGAACGCTGATTCGGGTGTAACCCGACGCGCTTGGCTCTACGACGTACTCGTACTCGAACTCATCGTCGGTCGCACCGCTACCATCGAAGGCGTCATTGCCGTCCTGGTCCTCCTGCAGGTTGATCTCCAGCGTATACGTCGACGTCGCATCCGACTGCAGGTACATCGTGAAGTAGGGGTCGCTCCCCAGGTCGGAGACATCGACACCGTCGTTTCCGTTGCCGAACTCCTTACCGAACCCGGCAAAGCCACCGCCTCCGCCGCCATCGATCGTGGCCTCGAGGGCCGACATGCCCCCTGCGTCCATGGCGGCGTCGGAGCTTTCGGCGAGGCCGATCCCGGCCCCGCTGCCCTGGAAGGTGAAGTACTCATCGGCTTGAATGCCATCCTCGAAGTCATCGTAGAGGATTCGGCCATCCCCATCGGCATCGCCCCGAAACGTGTTCTCACCTGCAGAACCATCGGAGACCGTAATCGGCTGCGTGGTCGTGTCGGAGGCGCCTTCGTCGTCCGTCACCGTCAGCGTCACGGTATAGTCGCCCGCTGCGGTGTATGTATGGGAGGGGGACGGGCCGGACGCGGTCGAGCCATCGCCAAAGTCCCAGTCCCGCGAAACGATCGAGCCGTCGTCGGTGGATTGATCGGTGAAGTTCACCGCGTCGCCCACCGCCGGCGCATTCGGTGCGAAGATGAAGCGGGCGGAGGGCGACTGGTTGCCCCCCTCCTCCCCGGGGATATTTTGTCGACGGGCGAGCCGGTCTACCGATAGCGTACCGGTGAAGCTGTCCGAACGACCCAGGAAGTCCAGCGAGGCCCCGTCGTTGACCAGGAGGACCACTTCGCTCAGGTTCGTCGGATCGACGGGCGCACCGTCGAACTGGACGAAGAGGTCGCGAAAGTCGAAGTAGTAATCCTGATACTCGCCGTCGGCCGGCACCTCCTTAATCAGGGGGGTCGCGCTGCTGTTGGCGTCGGGAAGGTCGCCGGCCTGGTTCAGGGCCATGCGAACGATCGCGGGCCCGGGGCTATCGGCGGAAACCTTCATTCGAGCCACGACCACGGGGGTCGCGCCGAAATCCGGCAACTCCGTCAGGGTGTGAGCCACCCCGGGAAATTGTCCCGGACCGCCAGCGTCCGATCCGGGCACTGACAGCTCACCGTCTACAGCAGCAGCGCCCTCCAGGCCGTTGAACCCGAAGAAATCGTCCACGATACCGGTGCCTGCGTAATCCGTGATCAACTCGTCATCGAAACCCACGAAGCCGAACAGCTGGATCGTCACGTATCGCCGACCGGCGGTAAAGACCACCTTCTCTGTGAAGCTCGAGCTTTCCTCGGTCGGAGAGAAGGTGACGTCGTACACCGAACTGCCATCCGCCGGCGATCCGCTTTCCTCGACGAGTTCGATGGTGAAGGGCCCCGGCACGTCCCCGGGCTGCGGCCGCGTATCAAGCGCCGTGTAGGTCAGCGTCAGCTCCTGCGTCGTGTCCGCCGCTCCGGGGCGCACCTCAAAGCCCACGCGGGAGGTGCTCGGAGCGATGAAATTGTCGCCATCGTCGTTCATGCCCCCCTGGTCGCAGCCGGACAGCGCTGCGAGCGTAGCAACGCTAAGGATGCTGAAGAACAATCCCAGAACGATGGTTCGGAACGGCGATGGAGTGGTAGAAGCGTGCATGTTCATGTCAGCCAGGCGCTAAGGATGAAGCAAAAATGCCGAGATAGAAGATCGGGGGCACCACAGGAGACAGCCTCGCGGGACCGTCGTTGCCGTGCTTAGTATCCGGGATTTTGTTTCAGCAGCCCGGCGCTCAGGTCGATCTCGCGCTGAGGGATGGGCATTCGCTCATGCGTGCCGCCGATGAACCCCGCATCGCTCAGTACGTCTTCTGCACGACCCTGACGGACGAGATCGAAGAATCGCAGGTCTTCCATCGCCAACTCCAGGCGCCGCTCCCGGTAGATCGCCTCTCGAAGCTCGGCCTGGTCGTTCGTCGTGACGTCAGGCAACACGCCGGCCGGGTCGTTATTCGGGTTGTTGTCCGTATCCCTCGCCCGGGCACGGACTCGGTTCAACGACTCACGCGCATCGGGCAGATTCCCGTTCTCATTCGCGGCCTCGGCGTGCCACAGCAGAACGTTGGCGAGGCGAATGTAGCGCACGTTGCTGGGGCCGGCGAACACACCGATTCCCTGTGCCTGCGGGTATTCGTCCGTCGGAATCCAGACCTTCTCATTGTGGTATCCGGACCGACTGCTTCCGCCGTCTACGACGGTTCCGTCCGGCATCTGCTCTCCCGGCTCGATGATGGTCGCGTCGCGCCGGGGGTCGTTGTTGTCGAACGCGTCGTAGAGGTCCTCCGTCGGGTTATTGAAGCCGAACCCCCAGGTCGACCGGCTCGCCTGGTAGACATTGCCGAAGTACCCTTCCACCTGATTCGGAAGCGTTGCGTAGTTGATCTCGAAGATCGAACCCGGGCCGTGCTCGCCACTCAAGCGAAAGATGCTGGAGAAGTCGGCAGCCAGCTGGTATTCCCCCGACGTGATGACCTCCATGGCAAGCGGCTCCGCTGCCGGCCAGTCCTTCTGAAAGATGTGGGCCTTCACGAGAAGAGCCTTTGCGGCATTCTCCGTCGCCCGACCGTATTGCTCCGGCCCCCGTTCACTCTTGGTCGGAAGCTCGTCCGCTGCCGCCTGAAGATCCGTTTCAATCTGCACCCACACATCCGGCTCCGGCGTGCGTTCTTTATCGGCACCGCCGATGGTCACCACGTCGTCCACGATGACGATCCCCGGCCCGGTGTTCGTTTCCGGATCCATGCCAAAGGACTGAAGGAGGTAGAAGTAAGCGTAGGCGCGCAGAAAACGGGCCTCCGCGATGATGTCCGCCTTCTCCTCAGCGTCCATGTCAATATCCGGCACACGGTTGATCACGCGGTTCGCTCGCGTCACGACCTCGTAGAGGCTGCTCCACATCTTCGCGATGTACAGGTTGTTCGGATCGAGCGTGAATGTCTGCACGTCATCGATATCCGGCTGGTCGTTGCGGCTCTCCCCGCCCTTGAAGGCGTCGTCGGACGCGACGCTGCCGAACACCATATCGTAGCCGGCGAGAAACTCCGGGGCACCCTGATAGGTGAGCCGCTTCTGCTGCTGAATCGCAGAGTAGACGCCGGCGATGGCCCGATCCGCATCCTCGGCGGTCCGGAAGAAGTTGGCAGAGGTCTGCTCGCCTTGCGGCTCGATGTCGAGCATGCTGTCGCACCCGCCCATAGAGACGCTGAGCGCGGCAATCAGAAACCCGATGACGAGCGTCGAAAGCGAAGGAGAAGGGCGACGTACGACCGTCGAAATCGCGGGAAGAATCATGGATACGAAGCGAGGTCAAGGTGATTCGGAAACGATGCCGGCACGCACACAATCGGCGCGCGGCAGAAGCGGGGTGCAGTACGGCCGGCGACTAAAACTGAAAATCGATACCGACCGTGTAGGTGCGGGCCTGAGGGTACACCCCTCGGTCAATCCCGCGGTCGAGGACACCACCCCGTTCGCCGATCTCCGGGTCAAACCCGTTGTATCCGGTGAACGTGAGCAGATTCTGCCCCCCGACGAAGATTCGGGCTTTGCGAACATCCGCGCCGACGGCCTCAAAAAGGCGTTGCGGCACCGTGTAACCGATCGTCAGGTTTTTCAGTCGCAGGTACGACCCGTCTCGGACGTACCGATCGGAGATGCGGGTATTCTGATTCGGATCGTTCACCGTAAGGCGAGGCATGTCCGTACTTGTCCCCGGCCCCGTCCAGCGCCCGAGCGCCTCTTCTTCCAGGTTGAAGATCCCGGATCCGAGGGTGTAGTACTCGTAGGCAGCGAAGAGCTCATTCCCTTCCACTCCCTGCAAAAAGAAGCTGAGGTCGAAGCCTCGATACGTCACCGTCCCATTGAGCCCGTACGTGAAGTCGGGAAACGGATTGCCGAGGAACGTCCGGTCGGCGTCGTTAATGACGCCATCGCCGTTCAGGTCTTCAAAGCGAATGTCGCCGGGCGCCGTGTTCTGGTCCTGAAAGGCGGCATCGTCGATCTCAGCCTGCGTCTGGAAGAGGCCGTCCGTGACATAGCCGTAGTACGAGCCGATCGCCACGCCCGGCACCGTCCGCGTGATCAGCCCCTGACGATACGCACCGCCCTCGAGGTCACTCGACGCACCGAGACTCTTCACCTCATTCGATGCCTGCGCGATGTTCGCTCGGACGTCGTACGTGAGCTCGCCGTCGAGGAGCTCGTCCGACCAGCCGAGCAGTACCTCGAAACCGATATTTTGGATATCACCCGCATTTTGCACCTGACCGAACCGCTGCGCGCCACTCGTCGATAGCTGCGGGACGTTGATCAGGACGCCCTTCGTGTTCTTGACGAAGAAGTCCACCGTCGCCGTGAGGCGCGAATCGAGGAGCGTGGCGTCGATCCCTGCACTCGTCTGGCGGGACTCCTCCCATTTGAGATCAGGGTTGCCCGATCCGGCCACCGTAGCGCCGGGAAAAACGTTCGCATTCGTGCCCAGGGTATAGTTTCTGAACCCTTCGATGCCGGTCAGAAAGAGGAAGTCACCGATCCCGTCATTTCCGTTGATGCCGTACCCTCCACGGATCTTGAGATCATCGATGAAGCCGACCGACTCCATAAATGCTTCTTCGGAGACGCGCCAGGCAAGCGAGAAGGACGGGAAGAAACCGAACCGGTTGTTTGCCCCGAATTTACTGGACCCGTCGTAACGAGCAACGGCTGTGACGAGGTACCGGCTGTCGTATCCGTAATTGACGCGGCTGAAGTACGAGAGAAGACGTGACCGATCGAGATCGCCCGTTGCGCCCTGGCTCGCCGATCCCTGCTGCAGGTAGCGAAGCGATGGGTCGTTGTTGGGAAGCCCTGTCGTGTTGGCGTCGATGAACTCGTACGTATTCCACTCCGCCGACGTCCCGCCCAGCACCGTGATGTCATGCTTTGCGTCGAAGACGCGGGTGTAGGTGGCGGTATTGGTCCATATCAGTGACGACCGTCGATCTGTGTAGCGACTGACCGTGTTCGTCAGCCGCGAGAACTCTGGGCTAACCTGGTAGATCGGCGTGAACGAGTAGTTGTCGCCATAGCGGAGATCGACCCCGATATCCGATTTGAAGCTGAGCCCCTCAATCGGTGTCACGTCGGCAAATACGTTTCCGGCGAGACGTGTCGATCGATCTTCCGAGTTGTTGAAGTCCAGCACCGCCACTGGATTTCTGGCGTTATTTCCAAACTGGCTAAACGTGTAGTTGTCGGTCGTATTCAGACTCGGATCCCGGACGGGCTCCGTCGGGGAAAACTGCAGCGTCCCGATCATCAGATTGTTCACGTCGTCGTTCTCCGGAACGACGTTTCGGAAATCTCGGCCGATCGAAAGGTTCTCTCCGATGGTGAAGAGGCCGGACTCGGGCGTATACTCGCTGTTCAGCCGAAAATTGATCTGTCGGTAATCTGACGTTTTAACGATGCCCGCCTCGTCTGTAAAGTCACCGCTCACGCGAACCGTGAAGCCGTCGCCGCCGCCCGACACGCCCAGCGTGTACTTCTGGAAGGCCCCCGTCTGAAAGATCTGGTCCTGCCAGTTGGTCGACTGCCCCCGGAGCGCTGCCGGATTATCATAAACGGGTGCCTGATTTGCGTTAATGGCTGCTTCGTTTCGGAGCGTGGCGTACTCCGCCGCCTCCAGCATGTCGATCTGGCGGGGCACCTCGGAGACGCCGTACTGCGCGTTGAAGTTGACGCGCGTCTCACCGGCCGTCCCCTTCTTCGTCGTAATGAGAATGACCCCATTGCTACCCTGGGTGCCGTAAATCGCCGCCCCGGCTGCATCTTTGATCACGTCGATCGACGCGATATCATTCGGGTTCAGGTACTCCGGACGATCCGGAAGGGGCAGCCCGTCCACCACGTACAACGGATCGTTGTTACCGGTCGAAGCGACGCCACGGATGCGGACGCTAAAGCCCTGCCCGGGGCTGCCCGAGTTTTGCGTAACAACCAGGCCGGGCACGGTCCCCTGCAGCGCCTCTGCTGGATTCGTGAGCGCACGGTCAGCGATGTCCTGCTCCGAGATCGACGAGACCGCTGTCGTCAAATCCTGCCGTTTCTGCTCACCGTATCCCACGACGACCACCTCATCCAGGCCGATGGCACCTTCGATCAGGGCAAAGTCAACTTCGGTTGTCTCCCCATCCACCACTTCGACGCCGGTTTGCGTCTGCGCCCGGAATCCGATGAACGAGGCGCGGAGATCGTACGTCCCGGGTTCGACACCGGGGATCGTGTAGGAGCCGTCGACATCCGTCGAAGAGCCTTTCTGAGAGCCTGCGATGACGACATTCACGCCGGGCAGAGGGTCGCCGGTGGCTTCCTCGACGACTGTACCGACGATGGTGCCGGTCTGCGCAAGTGCTGCCTGCGGCATCGCGAGCAAGCTGGCAAAACAGACGGCGAGGATCAGGTGCAGATTCTTCCAGACCATGAGAACGGTAGATACAGAGCGTGGGACAGGTCTCGTGCTCTCTGACGCGTCGGTACCGGAGATCGGCGATGGAAGCGGTACCACCCGCTCCGCTAATCAACAGAAAAGCGCTTCCACCGCCCGCCTCTCGCTGTAGTGAGCGAAGCAGCACGGCCGACAACTCAGTGAGCGCGGCAACAAGTCCGGCGTGCCCGTTGACACGAATGAAACCGGTTTCATCACCGCAGTACCACGATACTGGTACGTCCTGCAAAAGCGCAAACCACCCGTAACGATTTCTTCTAAACCCGGCCCTGACGGCTCTGGGGCGTCTTTTCCTGGTGTTCGGATCGCGGCCTCATCGAAACCTGACCGGCCACACCGGACCGAAAGCGCATACGTTGAAATCCAAACCTGTATTACATGGAGCGCCAGACGCCGACATAGCTTCGGCCCCAGGGCAGCCGTTTTCGGATGGGTCGATAAAGAAGACGAACCCGACCGGTTCGTCTCATCTGGGCGGTAAAGACGCCGCCCCGGGGAACGTGCGACAGGCGGTGCTCAGGTGCTACTTCGAATGACCAGCTCGGAGGCGAACAGCTTCTCTCGGGCTTCGGGCACATGCTCCCCGCGGACGCGGGCGATCAGCCGCTTGGCCGCGGCCCGCCCCAGGTCATACACCGGCACGGAGATGGTCGTCAGGGACGGACTTGCGTAGCGTGCGCTGGGGATGTCATCGAACCCGGCCATTGCAAGATCGTCGGGGATCCGCACACCGGCTTCCTGCAGCGCGGACATGGCCCCGATGGCCATATAGTCGTTGCACGCAAAAACGGCGTCTGGAAGGGTATCGAGGGCAAGGATTTCCTTCCCAGCCTGGTAGCCGCTCGCCTGGGTAAAGTCACCCTGAATGTGCGTCACCGATGCCGGGTCCAGGCCCGTGTCGGCAACGGCCTTGCGGAGCCCGCTCAGGCGCTCACGGACATCGTAACTGTCCGGGGGGCCGGTGATGGTCGCGAGGCAACGGTGTCCTCGTTCGAGGAGGTGCGAGACCGCCTTGTAGGCGCCTTTCCGATTCTCAAAATCGAATGCGTCGTGCTCCGTCCCGGCCATCGCGCTGTTCATAAAAACGACCGGCACATCCGGGGTTCGCTTTTCCAGCATCGCCTTCGCCCGAACGTGCGTTGTCATCACGAGCAGGCCGTCCACACGACCCCGAAGTGCCCGGATGGCCGCCTCGCCTTCTTCGAGGCTATAGTGCGAACTGGAGATCAGCAGGTAGTACTCCGAGTCCTGGGCGACGTCGTCGATCCCGCGCATGATCTCGGAGAAAAACTCGCCGTGCGGTGCAGGCAGCACCACGCCAATCGCTTCGGTTCGCCCGTGACTGAGGCTCTTCGCTGTGGCATTGGGCTCGTACCCCATTCTCTCGGCGATACGGCGAACCCGCTCGACGGTCTCCGGGCTGACGAGGTCCGTGTGGTTGAAGACGCGCGAAACGGTCGTCGCCGAGACGTTCGCCTCGCTTGCCACATCACGAATGGTGACAGCCATGGGGGAGTACGTCACGTCGGTGTGAGGTAGAATCGTCGGACGGGATCGCCCGAGCACGTGACTACCTCTACTGCCCTCCCACCGAAGGGATTCCCGGCGGCACAGATCGTGCTGCAGATGTCCCCAGACAGAACCGGCTGTTTTCGCCCTGTCGTTTACGCTCTTTGACTTCTCGTGCGATCCGTTACCAGTCGATCTCGGGCAAAACGGTCCGCGCAGCCTCCAGTGCCGCGGCCTCACGATCGGTGGCAGTTCGCGAAAGGAGACGAAGGCGACGCGCGTAGTCGGCCGTGTCGTGCGTTGGAAGCGACAGCAACAACAGCACACGCGCCGCCTGGTCCACGGTCCAGCCGGACGGGTCCCAGTCTGCGTTCAGAGCTGCGGCCCGGTCGAGATCCACATCGGAGAGGTCCAGCGGAGCCGTGCCGACGTGGCGCGGTACGTCGCTGAAGGCCGGCAAGAGGCGGGCGTCGCGGGCACCGTTCGCGATCGACGCTGCCGTTCCCGTCAGCCACTCCATTTCAGAAGGGCGTACGCGGCGCCGGAGCCAACCGGTCAGACACTCCCGTACGACGACCGTCGCCGCCGCTTCTTTTGCTGCCGCCCCGGGTGCCGCTGTCCCCGTGGCGGGACCGTTCGACGGGCGAGCAGAACGCGTTGCCGGCCGGGATGTCGCACGCCTCGTCGGTCGAGACGGGGACGTATTCACATCCCCGGAACGCGGTACGAAACCGGCGGCATGGGGAACGTCGGGGAGCGTCGGTGTGGGCGTGGAGGCAGACATGGCGGATACGACGTCGTGCAACGGGGGAACGTGCGTCGCTCGCGTGGCGACGGAAGAGCAAAAATGCCGCTCCCGAAACACCGCCGGCTGATCCAGACGGCCTCTCCGAATGCGCTTTTGGATGAAACTGCCTTAAATTGGGCTGAACCGAAGGAAATATGCGGTCTGGTCGTGCGAAAACAGTCTACCCAGATGCCTTCCCGACCTGCCGCGGTCCGTGCCTGTCCGCGGAACCCTCGCCCGATCGTTGACTTTATCAATGTCGCAATTTGAAACGACGCTGCCCGAGTGGCGGAATCGGCAGACGCGACGGATTCAAAATCCGTTGTCCGCAAGGACTTGTGGGTTCGAGTCCCACCTCGGGTACTTTCAGAGAAGGCACCACCGACACGTTCGGCGGTGCCTTTTTATCGTGGCCTGAAGCATTATCGTGGCCTGACGCTTTGCGCGCAATTACTCGGTATCGTAAAATTCGACTGTCTGCTTCAATCGTTCTGCGTGCTCATATATCTCGTCCAGAGAATCGATCGGGACACGCTGCTCATTTTTATCCGCGTCGAATAATCCGAGATACTTCTGGGTGGCCTGGAATCTCAGGCGGCAGATGGGCTGGCGATTATTGTCGTCAAGAAGAACACCGAAGTAGGACTTGACGTCTCGGTGAGCAACCCGATTGACATTCACCACCTCACGCATAATTGCGCGCACGATGCGGAAGGCTTCCATCTCCTCCTCGGTAGTTACTACATCTCCTTCCTTTGAGACAACGCCTTCGGGCAGATCTTCTTCATCTGCGACTGATTCGATACCGTCACTGTCGGGGGCAGGCTGAGCCCCAGCCTCCTCTTCAGCTAAAGCCGTGCTCAGGCGACCCCTAATTTTGTCACTTACAAACTGTCGCAGAGCGTCGTGAACGATGCTTTTAAATTGAGCTCGTACATTCTTTGTAATGCGGCCGTCGTAGACCTGACCCGTCATATACCGCACGAACTCATCGCCCGGTTCATCCCATTGAACCTGCAAGTATTCCAGCAGTGCCTTGCGGTATTTGAGGTCATGCGCGGCAGACAACATGTCTTCGAGATCGAACGAAGACTTCCGTAAACGCTTAAGTTCACCAACCTTTGAGTCATCCACATGAAGCAGGTCGAACGTCAGGAAAGGACGCTCGTCCATCTTATTTTCCTGCTCCAAATCGGTGAAAAACTTGTACTTCAAACCATTCGTCAACACGCCAATCTTCGCCTCCGTGACGTGGAAGTACCGAAAAAGTTGTCCGGCATGGTCTGGGTCCAGCGGTGCACCAGCATGCTTGCACTCGAACAGCATGACCGGCTTATCATCAACCCGTATCGCGTAATCGACCTTTTCCCCCTTCTTGGTCCCCACGTCCGCCGTAAATTCCGGCACAACCTCCCTCGGATCGAATGGATCATACCCCAATGCTTTGATGAACGGCATGATTAGAGCGTTCTTTGTCCCCTCTTCGGTTTCTAAATGATTAATCTGGTTCTTAGCACGTGAGGAAAGTGAGGCGATTTCTTCTATAAAATCCATCCGTCTTCTCTCTGATCATTATACCTATCTTGACTTTTAGCAATTACACGTCCACGGACGACTAAGTCAAAGGACAGAAACGTTTGTGCGCTAAAGCGTCCGGAGGCGTCGGTAACCCGTCCCCAGACTACACTCCTCACGCCCCCCCATTCTCCCCTTCTCCCTCTCCCTCTCCCCGCACACCCCAAACCACATCCCAAACCTCACCCCCCAAACCTCACAGCTCACCTCTCACCCCCTTTCCCCGAGCAGGCATTCCTTCCATGACAGGATCCGGTGATCCGGGAGGGCGCGGGCACCGGTGTCCTGTTCTGTCTGCGCAAAGTTGAGGATGGCGACCAGGAGCACGCCACCGACCGTGTTGCCGAGAACCGACGGGACGAGAAAGTCCAGCGCGAACGATGCCCACGTGATCGTCCCGCGGAAGACGGCGAACATCGCTTCGGTGGACCCGACGATGCAGTGCGCAAGATCGGCGGCGGCGACAACGTAGATCAGCGTAAACGTGATGAAGAAGCGTCCTGTCGTGCTTCGCGCCGCGAAGTTGAGCCAGACCATCCCCGCCACGAGCCAGCCGGCGAAAACAGCTTTCCAGAAGACGTCCGCCCAGGGCAGCTTCACGAAGTGCTCGCCGTAGTGGAGCCCTACATCGATCATCGCAGCATCGAAAACACCCGTCGACGCGAAGATCCAGGCACACGCTCCCGCGCCGAGCAGGTTGGCGAACAGGACCACGGACCAGATGCGAATGAGCCGCGGGATGCTGGCCCGCCGTGCGAGAACGAGGGTGACCGGCGTCAGCGTGTTCTCGGTGAACAGTTGATAGCGGCCCATCACCACGAAGAAGAACCCGACCGGGTACATCAGCCGGGAAACCAGCGGAGCCGCCTCCCCCGTCAGTCGAGCCTCGACGGCGACGATCGCGAGGAAGGACAGGCTGATGGAAAGTCCGGCCGCGAGCCCGCCGAGGAAAAGAAGTCGCGTCGACCGCGAAAACTCATGGTCCGCCTCGGCCACGAGCCGACGAAAAAGCTCGTCCGTGGAGAACCGGTCGCTCACCACGCTTCCGGTGTCGGGGGCGGAGATCGCGGCGTCGCTGGCGCGGGATCCGCCGGAGCTCTGGGATTCGGGCATCGGGTCGAACCGGGTTAACGGATAGAAGGAAGGAGGAAAAGGGAGGTCTGAGTGATCTCCCGGTGCCGCAGAGGAGATTACTCGGCGGGACGGTCAGTGAGCGTATCGCGGGCCACGAGGGCGGACTGGAGGGAGTCCGTGGCGCGCTCGACCTCGACCCCAAAAGCGGCAATTCGCCCGGCGAGATTCGACTTGCTCTCGTGAAAGGCCTCGTTCTCCCCCGCCGGCAGACGAACGACCTCGCCATCGAGGCGCTTGTGCTCGTCTCGCAGCCGCTGAATCGTCTGCCAGTGCGTCTGCGGTGCGGCCGTTCCGGCCTCGTCCAGCTCAAGCGCCATACGCTCAATCCGGCTCGAGAGCGTGTTCAGGCGATCGGACACAGCAGACTGGAAGTCCGCCCGCGAGTTGATCGCGCGAAGCTGTACTTCACGGAGCCGGTGCTGAAAGGCGTCGAGGCGGTCATGGACCTCGGAACGGCGGTCGGTGCGGACGGTCTCCTCCCTCGCCTGAAGGGCCTTCAGGTCCTGCCGAAGCGAGTCACGAAGGGTTTCGAGCTCGCCGAGGGTCGATCGCAGGTCGGGTTCGATCTCTCCCTCCCGCGCCTGGATCGTTTGACGCACCTCCGAAATACGGGCATCTGCCGGTTCGAGCATGGCGCGGATCTCTCCCTCGAGCGACTGGGACTGCTGCAGAATCTCCGTTCGCGTGTCCGGTGTGGACGACGACGCGTCGTCGGTCTTTCCCTCACCGCAACCGACCAGCGCGAGGGTACAGGCGAAAAGAAATGTGAAAGGTCGGGAGTGGATAGTCATACGGAAAGCAGTTTTGAATCAAGATGCGAAATCAGCGGGCAGACCTGTGCGGTGCGCGGCATCGGCGACATCGACCCGCCGAGGAAATGGCCGATCGGCTCCAGGGAAGGAACGGACAGGCCGAAGCGGAGGAGAATCGCTCATCCCCTACCGAAGATCAGCGACACCACGAACAGAACCAGGAAGACGAATACGAGAATCTTCGCAACCCACGCCGAAGTACCCGCGATGCCCCCGAATCCAAAGATCGCTGCAATGATCGCGACGATAAAGAACAGCAGGGCGTAGCGAAGCATGACGTGCGATAGCCTATGATTAGGGCAGCCATGATAAAAAGAGTGGGTCGTGCCGGCTCCCCGCCATTGGGGTGCGTCGCCATCTTCTCCGGTCTATGACAGCCTGCCGTACGGAGCGACTCCTCATTCTTTTCGCGAACGTGCCCTCGCTGTCAGCAAAGTGACATCCGTAACGCCTCGCTTCCAGCATGCGACCCAGACGTAACGCTCGCATCGCGCCGCACAGCGCGACCGCTTTCCTTGCCGTGTCAATCCCTGAACAGACACTTTCGAACCAATGACCCGCCCACGAATCCCTCCCTTCTGGACGCTTCTTCTTCTCGCATGCGGCGTGACGCTGACGGCCTGCACGGAGGGCTCCACCGAGGCCGGGGAGGCAGCACCTTCCACGACGCCGGCGGGAACGAGCCTGCCGGTAGATGCCTCTTTCCTCGCGGATCCGATCTGGGACGATGGAAAGGCAGAGATTGCCTTTTACCGCGTGGAGCGATCGTACAACGTGTACGAAGAGCCGGAATCCGTCACGTTCGACGTCGGCACGTACGTCGTGAAGCAGAACTTCTCGCGGGAGACCATGGCGAAGACGACCGACGGGTCCGGCACGCCGGCCTTCAAGGCAGCGACGTTTTTCGAAATGAACAGCGGCAGCTATCAGTACAAGCGAAACTGGGTCGTGAATGCGCGACGGGCGGACCTTGCGCCGCTCAAGCACTCTTTTTCCAGCTTCGACTGGTGCTCGAATCTTTATCGTGAATACGCCTTCCACGGGGATGGCGGAGTCACCTTTCGCAAGCGGAGCGATGACTATGGCAACCAGGAGCGCCGCCTCGACGTCTCGGGGAACGCGTTTAACCGGGTCGTGCCCCCGGCACTTGTGCCGCTTCTCGTACGATCCCTCACGTTTCAGGACGAGAGCCCGGTCCCCTTTTTCGTCCTGAATGCTGACGGCGGCCCCGTCCGCGCCCGGGCCGCATTGATCGACACCGCCACGATCGACACACCTGCCGGTTCGCGGCGCGGTGAGCGCATCCGCGTGACGTACGACCACCCGGCACCATCGCCGATCGCCGGCAAAACAGCGGAGTCAGAGGTGTACGCTCGAGCGATGGATTCCGAGCGAACCCTTCTCTCGCTGAAGGCAGAAGACGCAAGCTACAACATGCGGCTCG
Source organism: Longibacter sp. (assembly GCF_051155795.1). NCBI lineage: Bacteria > Pseudomonadati > Rhodothermota > Rhodothermia > Rhodothermales > Salisaetaceae > Longibacter > Longibacter sp. The sequence continues at coordinate 14,073 of NZ_DAXETW010000050.1, read as the reverse complement.
TCGAACACCTTCGGAGCGCCTACTGGTCGGAGAACATCTGGCCGATCCTCGACCGCGTGTCCGCGCGACCGTAGACGCTGCCGACAGGGCCGTCCGACAACGCGTTCGCGTTAGCGCACGACCGTCAACTTCTGGGTCTGCACGCGTCCGTTCCCCGTGAGACGGAGCAGATAGGTACCCGCGGCCAGGTCGTCGACCCGGATGTTCACGGCAGACGAGCCACGGGGGACATTCGCATCCAGCGAGCGTACGCGCCGCCCGAGCAGGTCGAACAGAACGAGGGAGGCATCGTCCATGTCTGCCGGAACGGACACGTCCACCGTCGCCACATCGGCGACCGGATTCGGCGTCGGGCGGGCGAGGCTGAAGGCCGCGCGGGACCTCAGGCGGACCTCCACCCGGCCGACAACGCGTGCATTGCCGTCTACGTCGACCTGCCGCAGCCGGTACGTGGCCGTGCGGGCTCCGGCGGGCAGTCCCTCATCCGTGAAGCGGTAGGTGGAAGACGCGGTGGTGGTGCCTGCGCCAGACTGATACCCGGCCTCCTCGAAAGGACCGCCCTCTACGCGACGCTCGATGGAGAAACCAGCGTTGTTGGTTTCCGACAGCGTTGTCCACGTAAGCGTGACAGAACGACCGGCGTTCGCCTGTGCCGAAAAGTTGGCAAGTTCGACCGGGAGTTGGCTTGAGGGTGCGGACAACTCGCTCGTGTTTCCGTCGGCATCCGTCGCCGTCGCCGTCACATAGTCCGACTCCGTGACGGAGACCAACGACTGAAACGTCGTGGTCTTCGGACAGGGCGGGGCTCCGCACCCACTGTAGTCCGAGGAGGTGTATGTCTCCTGGGTTAGGATACCAAAACCCTCTTCCTGATCAGCGTCGGCCCGGTAAACGTTGATCTGAAGGGGATATGCGCTGGCGCCCGACGTTGATAGCGACGGGTCGCTGTCGACGTAGTAGGTGATCGTGACGTCGCCGGTCGACGGGTCCACGCTCGTTGCCTCGATAACGGGATGGTTTTGAAGGCGATTGGCACCGTCATCTGCATCGCCGGCGTCATTTGCCGTTCGGCCGTCCGAGTCTTCCGTGCCGCCCTCAAGGTCAATCCCAACACCGCCATTCAGACGCAGCGCATTTCCCGTGATCTGATTCTGTACATCCGGCGGCGTAAGGGATGATACTTCAACCCCGTCCCCCCCGTTATATGCAATCACGTTGCCCTGAACCAGAACATCGTCTGCGTTGATCGATACGCCGGCCTCTCCGTTACCGAGGGCGTTGCCATCCTTGTCGACGCCGATCCGATTATTCGTAATCCGGGCGTCGTCCGTCACCGAGAGCCCCCGTGCGGCATTTCCCGAAATGATGTTGTTGTCAAACGTCGTTCCCTGGGCGCCTGCGCCGACGAATGCGCCCCGGAAGTTCCCTCCGGCCGTGACGCCATCCGGCTCTACGCCGAGGTGTGCGTCGATAATACGGTTTGCGCCGTCATCCAGAACGATTGCTGTGCCGTCGAAATTGGTAATGGAGATGCTTCTCAAGATGAGTTCGCCACCACCGTTCAGATCGAACGCGACACGAAGACCGTTCGCGCCGGTCCCTGCGTTGCCTCCATCGATCTGAATCACCGGCAGGTTGGAGAAACTCGACGCCGAGGTACCGTCCATTTCAACCGGCTCGGTGATTTCAGGCAGCGGGCTGCTGACACCGATGAAAAACGGATTGGACGACGTCGAAGAGTTCGGCGTATCGAACTCGATCACGTCCGGACCCGCGCTGCCGTTGGCTGCATCATTCGCCTCGACGATGGCTTCGCGGAGCGTGCACTGATCTCCCGACGTTGACGGAAGAGCGTCGCACGTCCCATCCGGCGACCCACCGCCTACATCAATATTTGTATTGACGGTGAATGTGGTCTGCGCCTGGGAAGGCCGGGGAGCCACGAAGCAAACGAGGAAAGCACCGAACGCAAGTGTCGTAACGAGTCGGAAAATAGGCACGATTGAGGGCTGTAGAGAAGAGGGATCGGGGAAGGCATGACGACGCGGACGTCGGCAGAAAAACATACATCCGCACGTCACCCTGTACGTATACAATGCGGGAAAACCCTCTCCCTCCGGTCAAAGGGACGGTAGAACATGACGGGAGCGCGTCCGCTTAACTTGCAGCCACACGTCCATGCCGCCAGGAAACGTGTCCAGACCACATAGAACAGGGCGCCCGAACCCGTACCGTTCAGGCGCCCTGCTTCTCTCTCACTCCATCCGCACTCTAATGCCGTTCCGGCACCAAAGTACGTTCGTCTCGACCCGTACTCGCATGGACGCGAACAGGGACGGACGGTCGGTTCCCTCGCCGGTCAGTCGGCCGGCTGGGGGATAGTCGGTTGCCTCTTCGTTCTGGTCGTGTCGTCTTGGTTTCTCCGTACAACGTGCTTCATCGTTGGCTTCCTTGTTTGCGGTGGCGATTGCCATCTTGCTGTGATTCCGATACCTTCTGGGCGACGGGCGGGGTCCACCGAATCTTAACGCAACCGATACTCACGGGTCACTAAGCTGTTACGTGTGGATCCGACGGACCCGATGGTTGGCTCATTGCACCTGCGCGAATCGACTCGGCGCCGCCGTCGTTTAGCAAGTATCCTGAGCCATCATTTCCCCCATTTGATTGAGCAGCATCCTGCGGCCATGAGCAATACGTATCGAGGATTCGAGCTATCCGGCTCCGACGCACCGGACCCCGACCAACAGACAGTATCCGCTACACGAGGCCGCATTACGCTGCGCGTCCACCTGAGCGAAGGGCCGATGCCGCAGGGATGGACACTTCAGGATGTTCTCCGATTTGAAATCGATCGGCTAATCGACCCGAAGGCGATTCGCGACGTTGAGCACCTGAATTAACCACCTGGACGGCCGTTGCCATGTTGTCCATTTGCAACATCTCCGCTTATCGGCCTCCGGCGGAAGGTATGGCATTATAATCGCATACCTACTTGAATGAATTCCGATGCCTCTGCACTCCTTATTTTCGATTTGGATATTACGATGTGAAGTAGTATCCTAAAATAATACATGCTTGCATCGGAGATTTCGCCGGTCTTGCACACGCGTGTTGTGCGGACCGGGTTCACGGTGGGTATTCTGAATTGGTCGGGTACCGATTCGACCCGCCGGCCGCCCCGGACGTTTTCACCCCCTGCGCATGTCTTTTCCCCCCGCCGCCCATTCATCGCGCCTGATCGCGTATCGAGGTGTCATCCTCGTTGCGGTCCTGGCCCCGATCAGTATCTGGCTTCCGGCCATGTGGGTGCTGTTTGGTGGGGCGTTGGTGGCGCTGGGGCTGGAAGTCGCTCTGGCACGGCGGACGGATGCACGACGCACCCGCTCCGAGGGCGTGATTGAGTCCGCCGTCGATCACCTTCCCGGCGTGTTTATCGTTATTGCGCCAGATCTGACCGTGCGGCGCTGGAATGACGGCTTCCGGAGCGTATCGGGATATACGACGGCGGCCGTGAAGGGCCAGTCCATCACGGCGTTTTTCGACGAGGACGACCGTACGACGGTCGAAGACGCATTCGATGCCGTTCTCTCCGGAGGAACGCAGCGTTTTGAAGCCACGCTTCTGACGCAGGGCGGCCGGCGCGTTCCGGTTCGTGTGACAGGGACGCAGGTGACAGGGTCCAACGGGCCGGTCATCGTAGCAACCGCCATTAACATGCTCGAGCAGAAGCGGACCGAGACCGCCCTCGAGCAACAGGAGCACCAGTACCGCCTGCTGGCGGAGAATATTTCCGATGTGGTGACGCTGCTCGACCGGAACGGCCGCCGCCTTTATGTCTCGCCGTCGATCAAGGACCTCGTTGGACGTCACCCCGAACGGTTGTTTGGGACGCTACCGTTCGACCACATCCACCCGTCCGACGTTGCGCGCGTAAAGGACACGTTTACGTTTGCGTTGGAGGGCACAGGCGAGGTGCGTACCGAGTATCGCCTTCAGCATGAAGACGGGCACTACATATGGGTCGAGTCTATCGGCCGGGCGACCGATAACGATCAGGGCGAAGCCGCGCTGCTGGTGGTGACGCGAGACGTCACGACGCGGAAGAAGCGCGAGGACGATCTCGTCGAAAGCCGCGAACGTCTCTCCCTCCAGAAGCGTCGGCTCCGTCTCCTCTACGACGTCATCTCCCGCCAGGACCGTCCCACGGACGAACAGCTGCAGCGCGTACTGGATCTCGGCACGGATCTGCTCGGTGTCGACGTCGGCATCGTCAGCCGGATCCGGGATCACGTATTCACTATCGAGGCATCCACGGCCAGCGGGGAGTACGCCGTCGGGAGCGTGTACGATGTTGCCGACACCTACAGCGCCTTCACCGTCGAGCAAGACGATGTCGTCGCGATCGGCAACATGGGCGACAGTCAGTTTGCGAATGAGGCCTGCTACGAGCGCTTTGCCCTCGACCAGTTTCTGGGCGCACCGATATACATCGACGGGTCGCTCTACGGAACCCTCACGTTCGCGTCCAAGCGTCCGCGCAGCCGCCCGTTCACGACGGATGACCGCGACTTTCTGCAGGCCCTCGTCCAGTGGGTCCGCGCCGCTCTGAAGGCCCGGGTGCAGGAACGTGCGCTTGCCGACAGCCAGCGTCTCCTGGAGAAGACAGAGGAGGTGGCAAACGTCGGCGGCTGGATGTACGAGGACCGTACACAGAGCTTCACCCATACGGACCACCTCGCCACCATCTTCGAGGTCGATGACGGGTACCGGTTTCACCCGGACGACGGCCCCAACTTCTTCGGTGAGGCGGCGTGGACCCGGGTGCTTCGCAACATGCACCGGGCGTACAAGGAAGGCCGCCCGTTCGACATTGCCGTTCCGGCCGTTACCGGCGAGGGTCGACGCCGATGGCTTCGCGTCACCTGCGAAGTCGAACCCGGCAGTGATCGCCCGGACCGCATATGGGGTACGGTTCAGGACATCACCGATCGACGCGAGGTCGAAGATGAGCTCCGCGTGACGGCGCAGCGTCTCGGGGCGCTTCTAACCAGCCTGCACGAAGGCGTGCTCGTGGAAGACCAGAACCGTCTCGTCCGACTGGTGAATCAACCGTTCTGCGACCTGTTCGACATTGGCGAGGACCCGACAGACCTGATCGGTACCGATGCCCGGGCGCTGGCACTGCAGTCGACCCGAGTCCTGAACACCCCCGAAGAGACGCTCGACCGCCTCCGCGACCTGATGCGGGCCCGCGAGACCACCGTCGGGGAGCGCGTCGAACTGGCAGACGGCCGCGTTCTGGAGTGCGACTACGTGCCCATCCACATCGACGGCACCCGGTTCGGCCACCTCTGGAAGTACCGTGACGTGACGCTGCGCGAGGAACGGGAAGCGAAGCTCCGCACGGCGAAGGAAGCTGCCGACGAGGCCCGCGATGAAGCCCGTCGTGCCGAACGGCTGAAGTCCATTTTCCTCGCAAACATGAGTCACGAAATCCGGACGCCCCTCACGTCCATCATCGGCTTCGCAGAGGTTCTGGAGGAAGAAGTCCCGGATCCGTACGATCACCTTGCCGGACTTGTCGGCACGAGCGGCCGTCGACTGCTCAACACGATTTCTTCGGTGCTCGATCTCTCGAAACTTGAGGCGGATCGCTGGAAACTAGACGCTGAGCCCATCGACGTGGTCGACGAGATCGAGGAAGCACTGGAGGTCTACCGGCCGCGCGCTGAAGATCGCGACCTCAACCTGTCCGTGGACGCCGCGGATGCGCCCCTCTTTGCCCGCGCCGACCACGCCGCTCTCCAGCGCGTTCTCGACAACCTGGTCGGCAACGCGCTCAAATTTACGCCGGAAGGCGGGCGGGTCACGCTGCACGCGCGGACCCGGGCTGATACCGTACGGATCGCGGTCGAGGACACCGGTCCGGGTATCAGCGAGGAAATGCAGAAGCACCTCTTCGAGCCCTTTGTGCAGGACCCGGACGAGCGCAGCGAGACGGCGACGGGGAGTGGGCTGGGCCTCGCCATCACGCGGCGTCTCGTGAATGCCATGGACGGCTCGATCGACCTCGATACGTCGTACACGATGGGGACCCGGTTCGTCATCCAGCTTCCCGGATCCATGAACGCGGAGGAACCGGCCATGCCCCCGGAAAACGGGCAGCGCTCTGCGAACCGGGTGATGGAGGATGAGGCGTAGCCGGCGTAGATGCGTGGGTGCCGCATGGTCGTCATGCGGAGCTCATCACTCGCCCGAACCAGACGCCTTCTTCTCCGTCATGCGCTCCTGCAGCGTATCCGCGAGCTCGGCGCTCGGTAGCAGCCCGGCATCGGGGAGGCGGCGGACCAGTTCTGCCCAGCGGTCGTCCTGTGCGTAGGCGCGGCGAAGGAACGGAACCGCATCGTCCACGCGACCTTCCGTTGCCAGCGTAATCCCGACCCAGAAAGGCGCCTCCCCGTTTGTCGCCTCATCTGGGACGAGCCCCATCGCCGTTCGATAGCTCTCCATCGCCGCATCAATGTTGCCGTCTGTGACGTGCCCGTCGCCCTCGTTTAGCTTCTGGTAGGCGCGCTGCAATCGGACGAGACGCTTCAGTTCTTCAACCGGCTCCGGGTGGTCCTCGATGCGAAGGTCGAACAACCGGTCATTCCACGGCTGACCGGTGGACTCGGCCCGCACCACAATCAGAGCGGCCGATTGTTTGCCGCGCATGTCACCGCCCTCGTTCTGTGCTGCTTCGAGCGCCGCCACGAGGCGGGCGGCGAGGTCTCCCTCGCTCGATTCGTACGCGTCCGCCATCGCGCCCCAGACATCGTCGCTCTCCATGAGGTTGGCCTGCACAGAGTAGCCGGGTCCCGTCTGATGCCCGGCGGCCTCGATCGCATTCTCTCCGGTGTGGACAGCAACACGTCCACGGGCATCAACCATGGCGACCTGACGCACGGCGCGGGCATCGTCGGTCGATACGAGCGCCTTCAGCGCCTCGTGGGATGTGCGCCCGTGCGACATCAGTTCCAGGCCCAGCGGACCGTACCGTGGATCGACGAACGACTGCGTCGCCACCGCCCCGACGCCGGCACGGGCCCACGGGACAACCGATCCCACGCTGAACCAGTGGGACTGAACGGCGACGCCAATCTGCCCGGTCACCGAATCGCGCGCGACGATGCTGTACGTGGCGACCGGGCGGCGGGGCACGTCTTTCCGTCCGTAGGTGTCCGCCGAGGCGCCGTCCCGTTCCACAGACGGTTCGTCGGGTACCTGCGCCTGCACGGCACAAGGGACGGTACAAACAACGAGAACGATCCCGATCGCGAATGTCAGCGCGAGCATGCAGCGGCGAAGGATGCCCATCGAAGAGAGGGTAGCTGTTGGAAAGGAAGTAGCGGATGCCGGCTCAAAGAATAACTGCAACGCGTGGAAATGACCAGCGCGACTACGTCTCCATGGTTATCGGATCCGGCGGCGCCGGGGCGAACATCCGTCGGGACGGAGAGGTAGCGGTACGTGGGTCCCGGCGACGGGACCAGGGGTCGACGAAAGGTACCATACCGCGCGGAATCAACACGAAACGATGGCTTCAATTTCTGTTCTCGGCGGCGGCATCAGCGGCGTGACGACCGCGGTCATGCTTCGGCTTCTCGGGCACGGGGTCACCATTTACACCGATCGGCGAACCGACCGTGCGTACGGTTCGCATGATCCGATGACGGCGAGCCTGTACCCCGCAGCGTCCGTCATCCCCCACGCCGTTACCGTCGACAACCCGGCCGACCACCTTGCGGACACGCAGGCCTTCTTCGAGGTGCTGCGCCATGCCAAGGATTTCGGGGTTCGTCGACAGCTTCATTTTGAGGTCTTTGAGGCGCCAGAGCCGGATCCAGATTACGCACCGGCGCTTATCGACTATCGCCGGCTTGCCGACAGCCCCCTCTGCCCCCCGTCCCGCCGCGGTGCGGGCCCGCTTCACGGGTGGCACTTCCAAGTTTATTTCGCGGAAACACCCGTCTACCTTCGTCGACTGTTCCGCCTGTTTGACGGGCTCGGGGGGCGGATCGTCCGTCGCACGGTCACTCCCGACACGCTTGCCGACATTCCGGGAGAGGTCCTCGTAAACGCGCTGGGCGGTGCCGCGCCAACGTTGTTTCCAGATGAGCGTCCGGCATCCTACATCCGCGGAATCCTCGTCCTGGTCCCGTCGACCGGTCTGCCGCGACACCGCGACACCGGACAGCACCTTTCGTACAATTACACACCATCCAGCACGGCCTACGCTCAGGCCGACGGTTCCCCGGCAGGCGTCTACGCCTATCCTCGCCGGGATGTCTGGGTCCTTGGCGGCACGAAGCAGGACGGACACCTGGATCGTGACGGCCGGTGGGTCGGCGAGCCGCTCGTTGGCGAAACAGTCGATCTCCCGGTTCCGGGCGCCGATGATGGCAGGATTCCCGTGCCGCGACCCATCCTCGACATGAACCGCGAGATCCTCGTGGATCTGACGGGCGAGGCACCGGATATGTCTGACGCGCACGCTGTGTTTGGATACCGGTACGCCCGGGACCCGGACGGGGATGGCGTGCGCCTAGGTACCGGTCGTTCACCCGACGGACGACTCGTGGCCCACAACACGGGGCACGGAGGCGCCGGTGTAACGCTGTCATGGAGCTCCGCACTCCGCGTGGCCCGTGCGCTCCAGACGGCGGGCGTACCCATGAACGGAGCCACACCGGCCGGCGGAGGCATGGACGCGATGACCGAGGCACCCGTGCGGTTGGTGCGCCGTCTTCGAGAGGTCGCAGGCGATCGAATCATGGCATCTACGACGTAATTGATGGATCGATAATCCGGTTATGGATAATCTCCCCTTCATCCACCCCGCCCAGGCATGGAGATTGCATTACATATGTGTTGAGTAATCGGGGGACCGTTTGGCCGCGATACCCCGCGCTTTCTCCGAAGTGTCGGTTAATAATTCTGCAGAATTGACGAATTTTCGGGGCAACGGGTATTAACGTACTGCAAAATGCTTTTGAACGGTTTCAGAATTTCGTACGATGAAATCGTTCCGGCATTTTCCATGCTCTTTCTGTCCCCAATCCCTCGCACGTGACGCCATGGACAATCCTGTCGACCGCATGATTCGGTTGATGACGCTGGGTGCCGGCCTCGTCGGTATCCTGGTCTACACCGTTCTTGAGTTGCTCTAAATCCCTCTTTCACGCGTCGCGCCGGTAGCGCTTTCGACCGGTGCGACGGCTTACTGCGAGACCGGCCGGTAAGGCCGTCCGCCATCGCAGACCCCTGAGCCGTGGATACGGCTGCGTCCCCACGCCTTCTCTGGCGACTTCCCGTCTTTTCGAAACGGTATCACGAGCTGAGCATAACGACGGCGAACCTGTGTCCGAACCCGCCGTTCACAGGATCGCGCGTGGATTCCTCACGGGACTGCGCTCCTTCGTCTGTGTTTCCAGCCCAGTGGTACCGTTTTTATGTCCGAACTGATTGTCATCGGTGATCGCGTCCTGATCAAACCACAGGAGGGCGAGCAAAAGACGAAGTCCGGTCTCCTTCTCCCGGCCGGAGCAGCCGAGCAGGAAAACGTGCGGGGGGGACGCGTCGTGAAAACCGGGCCCGGGTACCTCACCCAGAATCCAGAGTATTCCGAGAACGACTCCTGGCGGCCGTCGGATACGCCCGTCCGCTACCTTCCCCTCCAGGCCGAGCCGGGAGACTACGCGTACTTCGTCCGGTCGGAAGCCGTCGAACTGAAATACGATGCCACCGACTACCTCATCATCCCCCACTCGGCCATCCTTGCCCTCGTCCGAGACGATATGACGTCGGAGGAGAAGTCGGACACGACGATCGAGGATATCGAAGACCTCTGGGAAGACGACGAGTAGTCTCCTCACGCCAGCTGCGCGCACGCAGTATTCTTTTTAGGATCATGGACGTATGCTCCATTGGCTGAGACAGCCGATACACATCACTGTCTCACGCTGATACGTGTGCATGCAGGATCGCCTCCATCTGCCGTGTGCAAACGGTAGAGCGCGTCTACGCAGATTCCCACCAGGGGCCGTCCGAGGGAGTCGTTGCAGAGGATCCGGACGCATTCTCACGGGCTGGTGCTATGTTGGAGGGCGTCGGCGGACCACCCCGGCGGCCTCGACGCGGGAGCGACACCAGATAGAGGAGCCAGGCGACATAGCGACCTGCGGATAGTCGCGGAAGGTCGTTCCGCCGCTCTTCCACCTCCTCCCGCTCGCGCGTCTGTACCTCGATCTTCTCGCGCGCGCGGCGCGTTTCGGCGTCGATGTCTTCGACGCGGTGCTCGACGTAGCGCCGAAGCCTACGCTCTTCCGCCGGGGATAGCTCGTCGGGCAACTCATCTTCCGCCTCTCGGACCAGCGTTGCACGCCACATGGCGATTCGCGCACGGGTTTTATCGCTCAGCCGGCGAAGCTCACCAAGCCGCTCCGCTGTCGCTTCGTACGCCGTGCGAATGTTGGCCGACTTCAACCGAACGACGTGCTTGTGGGTAAGACCTTCGACGTCTCGCAGTTCACCAATAAAGTGGTGCTTCAGGTGATCGTAGATGACCTCTTCGCGGAGCTCCTGGAGCCGCTCCTCGCGCCGTTCGTCTACGGAATCGAGCACCTGCCGGCGACGGACGGATAGCGAATCGATCTGGCGGCGAATATTCTGGATCAGGCGCGTGATCCGTTCGGACTCGCGGGCGAGCCTGCGGCGCCGCCGCACAACCGGGTGACGTCCGTACCGGAGCCCGGCAACGACGCCGAGGGCGATGATCCCGGCCAGCGCTACGACCACGCCGTATGCGGGCGTCATAACGCGTCCGGCGACCGCTGCCACGAGCAGAACCGTTGCGAGGAGCGGAGCCCAGGCTCGCTCCACCGGATCCCTCCGTGCCGCCGGCGTCCGCGAGCGGTCGCGCGAGCGCGAGGGAACGTTTACGGCCGTCAGGGACGCGTCCCCTCGGATTACGTGTTCGAGCGCGGGCACATCCTCCGGTTCCAGGTAGCAGGCCGTGCGCAGTGCATCGGCGAGCGGGGCGAGGTCGTCGTTGCCCCGTAGCTCAGCCAGCAGCGGCGACCCATCCGGATCATAGAAATCGCCGTCTCGAAACAGCAGGTTTTCGCCCGTGTCGTATGCCTGCCATAGTTCAGGGCGAACCGCGCACGCGCGAAGTCCGGTGTAGACCGCAAGCGCAGAGAACCGATCCACGCGCGGTCCAAAGTCGCGCTCCGTTCGATCCGGGTGCTGGTAGTTGCGATGGCCAACTTCGGGGCTGGTCTCCCCGTCCAGTTCGGGCACGTACATTGTATCGTAATCCACGAGCTGGATGACGGGCTTCTCCCCGTCCGTGGCCACGCGCACGTTGCCGTGTTGCAGGTCCCCGTGGGCGATCTCAGCCTCTTCGAGTCCTGCACACAGCTCACGCCAACGCTCTGCGAGTCGCGCGATGCATCCCCGATCGTCCAGGTAGTTACCCACGAACCGGTTCAACCCAGCCCCTTCAACCCACTCCATCTTGAGCACGGGATAGATGTCGCCGTGAACGTGGATGCCCCTGGGCTGATAATCGAACGAGACCGTCCAGGGGAGATCCACCGCGGACAGATACCGCGATATGGCAGCGTACCGTTGCTGCTGATCCGGAACGTGGGCGAGGAAGCACTTTGTCGCGTAGCGGATGCCCCGTTCGGTTGTCATGGGAAAAACGGCCGCAAAGGCCCCCGTAACCGGTTGTGGCAGTCCGAGCACGTTCTCCCGGGGAGACGCGGTCTGTAGCTGCGGGTCCGTAAACGCGGACGCCGGATCCTGAACGGCTTCCTGATAGTCGCTCGGCGTGGGGTAACTCATGGACGAGGTCGTTCGGACGGATTCGCCGATCGGCGGTGCTGCGGGTGGGATTAAGATGGCTTCGCTGCGACCTGGATCCGGACGAGCGTCGCGTCGTCGTTTCGGAGGGCGCCGTTGTCTCGGGCGGCCTCCACCTGCGCGCGGAGGCAAGCGGGATCGTCCGGCAGGGCCGGCGTCGCGTCGAGCAACCAGGCTGCGACAGCGTCGGTGGCGAGGATGAAAACGTCTCCGCGTGTCCAGGTGCCGTGTTCTATGTCCGGCGCGGGCCTCGCGTCGCTCGACCGGCTGTTCAGCAGACCGGGGCGATGCGAAAATGCCTCCGGGTCATCGACAGGCCAGGCGTCTCGGCCCCCGGCCTTTTCGTGAATCAGGATACAGTCTCCGACCGAGAAGGCGGAGTACGCGCCATCCGCGTTCAGCATCAGCGTGAGGCATGTCGCGAAGGCACCCTCTCGCTGCTTTTCCTCCACGTACCAGGGGACGGGCGAGGGGTCGTCGGCAAGGGTCGCGCTCCAGTCGTTCCGGGCAGCATCGACCGACCTCGACCATTCCGTATCCGTAAGGTCATCCACCCTCACCATCCGGCGGGTCAGGCACGATGCCCACAGCCGCGAGTAGACGGACTCCGTGGCACCGTCCGCGACGGCGACGCGAACGGGAAAGGTGTCCGCGTGCACAGCGAAGGCGTCCTCGTTCTCGTCCGGCGTGCTGCCCTGCTTCGGAATGGAAACGGCAACGACGTCCACGGGCGGACCTGAACGGTCCACGCTGGGGGCGTCCGTTGTGGGTTCTTTTGCGGAGTTATCGCTCGACAAGTCCTCAGCGGTCATATCGACGGAGGAGGCCCGCGGAGACGGGACGTTTACCGGAGCGTGCTCGGCCGGGTGCCAATCTCAAGGAACGTGACCAGCGACACCGGGTCGGCGTTAAACACGAAACCGCGTGTATCCAGGTCGACGTGCAGGCCCTCCTGCTCCGCAGCCGCACGCATCGAGAAAGGCAGCGTACTGGACATCTGGAAGAGCGTTTCGGCGTACTCGTCGTCGTGCGGAAGTTCGCTCCGATCCGACGGCAGAAGCAGGGCAGGCTCTTCCGATTCGGAAAGATGAACGTTGAACAGGAGTACCTCGCCGTCGTCCGTGGCAAACGACCGGAGTTGTTGCGCATAGCGAAGCGGGTCACCGTCGGTGGCCTCGCCGTCCGTTACGTTCAGCACGACGGGCGGAAAGCTCGATGGATGCTCGTCAATCCATGTTCGCACCGACTGCGCGGCGAGGTCGAGCGCCTGGCACATGGGCGTCCCGTTTTTCGCGTGCGGGTCGAACCAGATGGGTGTTTTCACCCGGCGATCCTGCTTTTCCCCCTGATCGTTTGTCGTCGTTTTGACCCGTTCCTCCATGCGGCGGGGTCGTTCGGCCAGGTGGCTAATTGGAATCAGCCCAGTACCCGTATCGTACTCATCCGCCGGGGTGATGAGGTGCTGCACGCGTTCCCCATATCCGATGATGCCGACGTCGAAGTAGTCTCGTACACCTTCCTCCTTAGCGCACCGAAGCACCAGGTTTTGCAGCAGGCGGTTAACCGTGTCCGCAAGGACGCGCGCCTTGCTCGGTGCGGCATCTCCTTTGGCTTCCGCCCCTCCGAACGTGTCCTGCATGGATGCCGATTGGTCCAATAAAAACAAGAATGCCGTTGGCTGCTGACGGCTGATTTCGGCGGAATACGGCATGTACGAGTATCGAATGCGTGAGCAGTACGGGAACCGGAAACTCGCATCGGTCATGCAGAAAAACGTTCCGGCGTCTCACGACCGTAACGCGCACGCGAACTGCGTGAACGTGGTGCGGAGACGCCGGCAACAGGACTCACATGCCTCTTCGCGAGGCTGAACGCGGTTGCTTAGCTCAGATCATCAAGTAGCTCGCGGGCTTCCTTCTTGTGTTGCGGGTCGTCCGGATCGTCGTTTTCCATATCGAGAACCCTTTGCAACTCGGCCCGGGCCTCCTCCTCGCGATCCATCTTGAGATAGGTGCGGGCGAGCTCGATGTGGTGCACGATGGTATCCTCCTTTTCAATTGCCGTTTTGAAATCGCGCACGGACTGTTCGAAGGATGCTTCCGGGAGACCGCCGTAGACCGTCCGCACGATGGTGCGCGAGAAGAATCCGAGGTCCGCTACTTC
>NZ_DAXETW010000049.1:0-7983 GCF_051155795.1 Longibacter sp. | reverse complement strand
GGGCCAGTTCGTAGGCGGCGCAGGCCCCGGCGATGCCGGCACCGGCGATCAGGATCGGTCGTGCCATAGAGAGGAAGAAGCGTACGAATCGAGCGTTGGGATCGATACACAGACGGACGCGAACGGCCGCATGTTCGTGGCCAGGCCGACCATTCCCGTGTCCCGCGTAGATTTTCCAAAATCACGTACCGTCTTGGTGCCGGGCGACACCTTTCCGCCGGCGCACCGTTTCTGATACCGAAACGGCGCTCTTCATCAACACGCGTTCCATGATAGATCCGGTAATCATCGTAGGCGGCGGGGTGATCGGTCTTGCGACCGGCTTCGAATTGATTCGGGCCGGCATACCGGCGACGATTCTCGACCGCACCCGTGCGGGGCGCGGCACCTCGTGGCTTGCGGCGGGCATGCTCGCGCCGGACACCGAGATCGGTTTCGAGGAACTGGAGCTGTACGATCTGAATCGGGAAAGCCTGCGCCGATGGCCTGCATTTGCTGCGGCTGTAGAAGAAGCCAGTGGGCGGAACGTCGATTACCGGGACGACGGCACGCTGATCGTCGCCGACGACCCCGACAGCACCAAGCGGATCCGGCGTCTCTATGAGTTTCAGACGGAGCAGGGACTGGATGTCGACTGGCTTACCGGGGACGAGGCCCGCGACTGCGAACCGTTCGTCGGCCCCAGAGTGTCGGCTGCCATCTGGGTCGCGTCCGACCATCAGGTCGACAACCGACTGCTGCTCGATGCCCTGCGGGAGGCGTTTCTCGCGGAAGGGGGCACGCTCCACGAAAACACCACCGTTGACAGCGTTCGACCGGACGAGGCGGCACCGGTTGTCGTGACGACGGACGGGGAGGAGATTCGCGGTCGCGAGGTCGTTCTCGCCGCCGGCGTCTGGTCCCGGCAGATCGACGGTCTGGCGCCGGTGGGTCCGCTGCCCGTTCGTCCCGTCAAGGGGCAGATGATTCAGCTCCAGATGAAGCTCCCGTTCGACCTTCAGCACGTGATTCGCGGCCCCGACGCCTACCTCGCGCCCAAGTCGAATGGACGCCTCGTGATCGGTGCCACGAGCGAAGAGATGGGCTTCGACACGCAGGTCACAGCCGGCGGTCTCTACGACCTGCTGGAAGGGGCGTGGGAGATCGTGCCCGGTGTGTACGACCTTTCGGTTGACGACACCTGGGCCGGGCTCCGACCGGCAAGCCGCGATCATGCGCCCATCGTCGGCCGTGCCGGGGCGCCGGGCGTGATTGCCGCGACCGGCCATTACCGTCACGGCATTCTCCTGGCCCCCGTGACGGCACAGGAGGTGACGAAACTGGTGCAGACTGGAGAAACATCCCGCTGGATCGAGCCGTTTTCCCCCGCCCGATTTTCTGGACCGATCCCCGAGTCTTCCGCATGAGCACGACCGAATCCGACGCCCAGACTGTCCAGATCACCGTGAACGGCGAGGACCGCTCGGTGCCACACCGGTATCCGCTGACCGATCTTCTCCGGGATCTGGACGTCGATCCCGAGAGTGTATCCGGCGTGGCCGTCGCGATCAACGAAAGCGTCGTTCGGCGGCAGGACTGGTCCGACGTGACCGTCGCCGAAGGCGACACCATCGAGGTGATCACCGCGCAGCAGGGGGGGTGAATCGGTTGCCCGTTCGCCGCCTTCCCGTCGGCGTGTCATCAACGACGTTCGAACGACGAAGAGCCTATGTCTGAAGCGGCCCCTACGGATACGGATGCACTGCCGGCTGTCGCCGGGCAGGAGGCGTCCGACGATCTCCTCACGATCGGCGGCGATAGTTACTCGTCTCGGCTCCTGATCGGATCGAGCTCGTATCCCAACCCGCAGATCATGCTCGACGCCATCGAGGCGTCGGGCGCCGAGCTTGTTACGGTCGCCATCCGTCGCGTGAACGTCGAGAGTCCCGCACCCGAGAGTCATCTCGATCTCATCCGAAAGGGCGGCTACCGCGTGCTGCCCAACACCGCCGGTTGCTACACGGCACGGGAGGCCGTTCTCGTCGCACAGCTTGCCCGGGAGGCGCTGGACACCGACCTCATCAAACTGGAAGTGATCGGGGACGACGAAACGTTGATGCCCGACGTCGAACAGCTCCTGAAGGCGGCGAAAGAACTCATCGACGACGGCTTCACCGTGCTCGCGTATGCCAACGACGATCCGATCACGTGCCGCAAACTGGCGGATATGGGGTGCGCGGCGGTGATGCCACTCGGCTCGCCCATCGGCAGTGGAATGGGCATCGTCAACCCGTACAACCTCCGGCTTATCCGCGAGGTGGTAACCGACACGCCGTTGATCGTGGACGCCGGGATCGGAACGGCCAGCGATGCCACGATTGCGATGGAGCTCGGCTACGACGGCGTCCTGCTCAATACCGCCATCGCCGAGGCGCAGCATCCCGTGGCAATGGCAAAGGCGATGCGTCTCGCTGTTGAGTCCGGCCGCCTCGCGTACCGAGCGGGACGGGTGCCGGAACGCATCTACGCCAAGGCCTCGTCTTCCATGGAAGGTCGGGTCGGACAGTGAGCGGCGACGCGTCCCATGGTTTACCGTCAACCCGTTGCCTGTCATGGTCGACCTTCCACGCCTCATTCTTGTTGCGGACCGGTTCACGCGACCGGGCCGCGCCGACCGTGTCATCGACGCCGTGCAGGCGGGCCTTCGATGGGTGCACCTCCGGGATCATGAGGCCGACGATGACACGTTTTACGACGGTGCTGTCCGCCTGCGCGACCGCGTCGAAGCCCTCCATGCCGGCGTCCGCGTGAGCGTCAATCAGCGACTCGATATCGCCGACCGGATGGGTCTCGATTACCACGGCGGAACGCACGGTTGCGGTGTGGGCGTCGCCCGAGAGCGGCTCGGGTCTGATGCCGTGATCGGCTTCTCCGCACATGAGCAAGAGGAGGTAACGGGGCCGCGAGCAGCGCGCGTCGACTATTTCTTCTTCAGTCCGATCTTCCCGACGGAAAGCAAGCCCGGACACCCAGGGACGGGGATCGAGCCGCTCAGCCGAATCTGCGCTGTCTCCGAGGTGCCCGTGTTCGCGCTGGGCGGCATCACGCCGGCACGGGTCGGGTTGTGCCTGCACGCCGGTGCGCACGGCGTCGCTGTCCTGAGCGGCATCATGGACGCAAGCGACCCCGCTCGGGCGGCAGGGGCGTACCTCCGAAGGGTGGCGGCCTCGGACGAGAGGTGAGCGCGATAGGCCCGCGGTCGATGCTAATGCACGTTGCACGCCGATCCGGAAACTCGCCGTGAGGTGTCGGATACGGAAAGAGCGACAAGGGTCGATTTCATTTCAGCAACCAATCAGACGACACCGATCATGATCAAGCCCGTGGCACTTACGATCGCAGGGAGCGACTCCGGAGGCGGGGCCGGCATCCAGGCGGACATCAAGGCGATGGAGGCGAACGGCGTGTTTGCCACGTCCGTGGTGACCGCCGTCACCGCCCAGAACACGGAAGCGGTCACGATGTCGTACGACATGCCCGATCGGATCATTGACGCCCAGATCGACGCCGTGGCGGGTGACTTCGACGTGGCGGCGACAAAAACGGGCATGCTGTCGTCGTCCAGCATCATCCGTACCGTGGCGGCGAAAGTTGAGGCGCACGACCTCTTCCCGTTCGTCGTCGACCCGGTGATGATCTCCAAGAGCGGATTCAAGCTGCTGAAGGACGAGGCGATCGACACGCTGCGCGAGATCCTATTGCCCCTGGCTACGGTCGCAACGCCCAACATTCACGAGGCGGAATACCTGACAGGGAACGAGATCCTGTCCGAGGACGATGCCCGCGAGGCGGCGAAGGCGATCTACGCGATGGGGCCGGAGGCCGTACTCGTGAAAGGCGGGCACCTGAACGAGAAGGCGGATGCGATGGACCTTCTCTACGACGGAACGGCCTTTCACACGTATACGGCTGACCGCGTCCGCACGAACAACACGCACGGGACGGGCTGTACGTACGGGAGCGCCATTGCCGCGCATCTGGCGCACGGCCGGTCGCTCGGGGAGGCCATCGACCGTGCCAAGCGGTACGTCACCGCTGCGATTCGCCACTCGCTCGACCTGGGAAATGGCCACGGCCCCACGAATCACTTTTTCCATCTCGACGCCGAAATGGCGACAGACTCGGTCAAGCTGACCGACCCGGCGTGATGCCTTCGGCCCTGAGTGGGCGCCCTGAATGCAAGGAGGAATTTCCGCGGGTCGCGATCCGGTGAACAATGCGTGATCCCGGCTCCGACGGGATCATTTCCGGCGGACGCGTCGTGCATTATTTTACCAAACGGGGGTACTGGACCGCCCTGCGAGGAGCATCACGGCGGCACTTCGTTTGACCGAGTGTTCATTTGCGACTCTCCGGTCGGAGGCATAGACTCCGTATTCCGGTCGCGAGATGACTTCGTATGACCGAACACCTATTTTCTGCCCGTAGCTCAGATGGACAGAGCGGCGCACTACGGATGCGCAGGTCGGGGGTTCGAATCCTCCCGGGCAGGCAGACAGAAAACCTCATCGCATCGCTGGAGACGGCGAATGCAGTGAGGTTTTTTTGCATTGTATCGTAACTTTACGCCTTTCAAGCGGGAGCGGATGTACAAGGTGATGGCGAAGCACGGAAGGCCTCGTTAGCGCAATACGGTATGCTGTGGCTGCCCCTGACACCGAAGTGAGCACCTGGCATCATAGACCTCGCATACTGTTCAGAGAGCGAACCCCAACCGTTAGGATCACGTCCCGAATGTTGTGTAATCGCGATCTGACAGGATCATCGGATTATGCGGCGTGCGGGAGCGGTGTTGCGGTTGGGACCGGCTCGGGCTGGGCGGTTTCAGCCTGAGCATGCTCCCAGGCGAAGAAGGCATCCATCGTGAAGTAGCGGCGCCCGGTGGCGCCGTCGAACCCGGTCTCCAGCACGTCTAACGCGCCATCAGCGCCGCCCAGCACCTCAATCGTTGCGTGCAGGGCCTCACGGGCCGGCGCGGGAGCCGAGGCAGTCGGAATGACGTCCAGCCGGTCCTGCATCCGGTCACGGATTGGGGAAGGCGACTGCTCGATCACGTTGCGCAGGAAGTGCGACTGACACCGCTTCCAGATCAGCCCGAGGTACTCCGTATGCAACGCCCGCCGAAGGCCCTCGTGTGCGTCACTGGTGACCACGCGTATGCCGGCGAGGCCCCGTGCCTTGAGTTTCTCGATGAACTGGTGCCAGCCGCCCTCGGTCTCGCCGTAGGAGAGGTGCAGCCCCAGGAGCTCCCGCTGCCCATCCGCTCCGATCCCGACGCCGAGCATCACGGTCGTCGCTCGCACGGCCCCTTGACGACGAACCTTAATCTGAAGCGGGGCAAAAAGCACGAACGGGTAGGCCTGCCCGTCCAGCGGGCGCCGTGCCCAGGCATTGACCTGTTCGTCCAGCTTCTCACAGAGACGCGATACGGTCGAGCGAGTAAACTCGCGGCCGCAGAGTTCAGTCGTGATTTTCTTGACGCGGTGGGTCGAGACGCACTGTACCACCATCTGCATCAGCCCAAGGGCCAATGCCTTCAGACGGACACGTCCGCCACCTCCGTTGATACCGGTCGAAGAGGGAGGTCTGGAACGTGCCCTCGCGGTCGCGAGGCACCTCCAGATCGAGCGTTCCGACACGTGGGGTACGCTGCAGCGTGTACGAGCCGTTCCGGTACCCGTGGCGGCGGTCGGTCTGCTCGCGGGGCGCGGCCCGCAGGTGCTCACTCATCTCGGCGTCGAAGATCTGGTTGAGGATCGGCCCCAAGAGAGCGGGCACGCCCTGGTCGCTGTGCAAAAGGTCTTCGATCCTCTCGTCGTCGATTGTAATCTGGAAGGTGGCCATCGCAAGTAGCTCAGCAGGTGAATGGTGGGTCGCATTCCCAACCTGATAGAACTCGGTGTCTTTTCCTAATCGCCACCCGGATTACACAATATTATGGCCTCAACCGATTATGATAGACGTAAGTGCAAAGATCAGCTATCGACTTACCCTCCGACAAGGTGGATCTGAATGGCTAACGGGGCAGGTGTAGAATGGGCGAATTTCGACCTCACCATCTCTACCGGCATACACGAGGACTGGTCTCCCTCTTTTGATCACTATAGACGGACGTGTTCTAAAATCATATAATGGACTTACGTATGTGCGGTCGTTTTTCATGATATAAGATCGCGCATGTTGCGCGAGTAAGCTTCTTTTAATGTAAATAGTTAATCCGTTAATTGAATGACTGTAGCGCGGAACGGCAATCTCTTCAGTACCGCGTAGCGTCATTAGTGTCTCAGCAACCCCGTCGAGAGTCATAGAGTTAACGGTGGACTCCGCGTCAAGCCCCTCCATCATGTACGAGAAAGTCATTTCCTCTTTGTTTACGTACAGATCAGGAAAGTGCACTGGTCCTCTCATCTCCCGAATTTTAACTGGCCTCCAGTGCGTCCACCCATCGTCTGTTATACCTCGTGATATAATGTATAAGTTGTTCGCTTTCGTCCTTTCCGTCAGAGGCGTTGTTCGAGGTGACGGGCCGACGAAGCCTACGTGCAGTGAGTCGGTGGTAGCAGTTACCTGTTCATATGCGCTCATCGAGGATAGCGGAACGTCTTCACTCATCACCGATCCACGATTGATTTTGAATAGCTCGGTATGCCGCCAGCCGTTTCTTCGGTATGGAACGACTACATAAACGTCACCGCCATGGACGGTTGTGTTGATGTCCATCCAATGTCCCTGGATATCTTCAATCAATAGTGATCGATGTATACCCTCTCTGTCTATAGAAGGGTCAAAGCATATGTATGAATAGTAAACGCTCAAAGCATCTCGTGAGGCAGAATATCGAGACCACAGAGTATATGTGCAGCCTTCTGAATACACTACTTTGATGTCTCGTACGTCTGAGTCAGTAAACGATAATGACTCCACTCTGAACATATCATTGAAGGTGTTGTTAGTTAGTGACCCAACTAGTATCGTCAGTGAATCGGATGACGAATATGACTGTAACGATGCACAAACAATCGAGCTTCGAGGTCCGTCTTGGTGAGTACAGTCAAGTGATTGGATATAAGGTTGAGCTTGAACTGTCCATGGATTTACAGCTCCTGCCATGGCAATACTCGAAACAATAAATATAATTATATCAAGACTAGATCTCATATCTATAGGTCGGCCCAGCTTCTCGTGTATTGGATCACCGTTTCCCGTGGGGAAAACATCATTGTGCGCTTGTATCTACCGGCATGGCTGGCGAAGAACCAGAGTCGCACATTTTCGGAAAGACCGGTCTTTTGGTATCGCGTTATGTAGCCTACCGATGTTTCGTCGTCAAACCAACCTCCCCAAGACACAACCTCGTTCTCAACCACGTCTCCGTTAGGTAGTGGAAGGAATTCTTTCGCATTAATTGTTAAGTATACATCTATTTCAGTGAGGGTCTCATCTACAACTGATCCGACGGCTTCTGTCCTGATTGAAGGCTCAGCTATCGCCACGTCGTACGACTTGTACCTTTCAACCGTTACATCATTCTCGCCTTTGATGGCGAAGTCTGAGCGCTCCTCCTCGTCCTCTTCTGTTTCGTCACGGTCATCGGGCGGGGAGCTGCCTCCACAGTCATCACTTGGACCACATGGAAGCGTGTCTTCGACACCTGGGCATTCAAACGGATCTAATAAACATGCACAATAATCATGATAGGTCTGGTCATACTCCTGACCATAACAAACGTCTTGGTCTGGCGGTGGGTCTGAGTACGCAGTCTTGGGACTTGTCCTATTGTATACGTGTGGCCACTTCTTCTCTGTAATCCTCTTTTTGCTGCTCGTAAGGATCAAGGGTCTCATAATTACTAAACCGGCTTGCGACCTGAGCGACGCGTTCAGGTCTACCAAGTCCGGCTTTTGGCCAAAGTCTTCTGCCTGACGTAGCACGTCCGTTGCAGTC
>NZ_DAXETW010000048.1:0-7263 GCF_051155795.1 Longibacter sp. | reverse complement strand
CCCCCCGAACCTCAACCGTCACCACCCGCTTGCTCGGCAAAATGCTGCTCGAGCAGAGCGTTCACCCGGTCCGGGGCGTCGTGCTGGACCCAGTGGGTGGCGTCGGGAATGCGTTCGAGGTGGCCGTTTCGGCATCGGTCGGCGCTCGGCTGGGCCATGCTGGCGCTGAGGGCGACGTCCTGCTCACCCCAGATCACCAGCGTGGGCGGATCGATCGGCGACGATTCCGGACGCTGCGTGAAGGCCCGGCGGGCGGCGGCACGGTACCAGTGAATCATGGTCGTGAGCGCTCCCGGCTTCCGCCAGCTGGCGACATACCGTTCTACGTCGGCGTCGGTGAACGTGTCACGGTGGCCGGACGCACGCAGCATTTTTCGCAGTCCAGCGAAGTCATTCCGGCGGAGGAGCGCCTCCGGGAGCCACGGGATCTGGAAGAAGAGGATGTACCAGCTCCGGCGGAGCTGGTCGAGATCGGACCGAAGTGTTTTGATGAAAACGGCCGGGTGGGGGACGTTCAGAATGGAGAGGCTCGCTAGCAGGTTCGGTGTGGTCGCCGCCACGTGCCACGCTACGACGGCGCCCCAGTCGTGTCCGACAAGGTGAACCCGGTCGGAGGACGATCCCTCCAGGGAGTGGTCCATCAGCGCAACGATGTCTGCCGCCAGGGTGTCCAGATCGTAATCGGCGACGGAGGGTGGCTTGTCGCTTCGGTTGTAGCCCCGTTGATCCGGGACGATGACGCGGTATCCGGCTTCCGCAAGCGCGGGGATCTGGTGCTTCCAGCCGTACCACATCTCCGGGAATCCGTGCAGCAACACGACGGGCTCCCCGTCCGAGGGGCCGGCTTCGACGACGTGTAGGCGAACGCCGTTGACGAACACATTGCGGTGCGTTAGATCGGTTGAGGCAAGATCAGCCATCGTCTTGGTACGGAAAAATGGGCAGGAAAGTGTAAGGACGATCGGCCCGTGTGCAGGACCCATTCACGTACACCGTCGCCGGACGTCAAGAGGGGAACAGAGCGCCGAGCGTGTCCCGGTGCAGCCGGTGTCCGCCGTCGAAGCGGTGAAGGTCTGCCGGGATATCGTGCTTCTGCAGCCATCGTTCGACGGCATTGAGGCGTTCATCCGTGATGAAGGGGTCTTTCGTGCCGGCGACGAGCGTGGGGGACATGTTCCGGAGTACGTCCGCGTGCGACGCAAGGTCGAGGTCCTGAGCGGGAGCGCCCGCCCACAGGATGATGCGATCAACGGCTGTGTCGCCCAGGAGCGCCCAGCGCGATGCCGTTGCGGTGCCCTGCGAGAATCCAAGGACGGTACGTGAAGTCGGGACGTCGCCGTCGCTGTTCAACGAAGCGGCGACGTCGTCGAGGTAGTGGATGTAGTCCGAGATTTCGTGCTCCCGGTCGCGGCGTGTCATCCAGGAGGCGCCGACGTCCCGATGTTTCCCCATATCGTCCGTGTAGAAGCGCGAGAGGGCTTCCGGAGCGATAATGCAACGGTCGGGCGAGGCGATCATATCGAACGGCCGGATGAAGTCGTCGACCGTCTGGCCGTATCCGTGGAGCACGTAGACGTGCTCCGGTGCCGAGGGATCACCGAGGAGGCAGAGACGCGCCGTGCGCCGGACGCTGAGAGTGCGGTGGTGGACGTCAGGCATGGAAAGAACCGAGGGCAGAAGGTATGTCGTGTGTGCCGGACGGCCGTCGCAGCCGGCGTCGGCATGTCAGTCGAGTTCGGTAAGAACGTTTAGCGCTGCATCGGCCGAGGGGACGACGTGAACGATCTCATCGACGCGTCTACGGGCGAAATGCTGGTCGAAGAGTTCATCGAAGAACGACAGCAGCGTATCGTAGAATCCGTCGACATTGACCAGAATGATCGGGTCGTGATGGTACCCGAGATTGCCGAGCGTCATGATTTCCATGAACTCCTCCAACGTGCCATACCCGCCGGGCAGCACGACGAAGGCGTCCGATCGATCGTAGATGGTCTGTTTTCGCTCACTCATCGTGTCCGTAATGATGAGCTCGTCTGCGAGCGTATACAGGCCCTCGCGTGACTCCAGCTTGTGAGGAATGACGCCCACGACCGAGCCCCCGTTCTCCGTGGCGCTGCGGGCTGTTTCTCCCATGAGCCCGACGTCCCCGCCTCCGTAGACGAGGGTGTGTCCCAGGTCGGCGATGCCAGCACCGAGGGCTTCAGCAATCGGTCGAAACGACGGGTCGATGGCATTGCTGGACGAACAGAAGACGCCGATGTGGGGCATGGGGTGCGGGGCTTGGGGGGGAGGTGCGGGGTGTGAATACGAAGTGCGGGAAAAGGCGATTACCGGTGCGCCCTTCGAATTCCGTCCGAGCCGTCAGTTATCCTGCAGGGCCGGTGGATGTCTGGTCGAGGAGGTAGAAGGCAGCGATGACCAGGCTGTGCGTGATCCGTCCGTCGGTGATGAGGGATGGAATGGCGTTCAGGTCCACGAGTTCGACGTCGATCACCTCGGATCCGTCGAGACGCTGGGGACCGTCGCGATACGCGTTGTATGCACAGATGGTGTGGCATCGATTGTTCTGAATGGCGGGGTTGGGCGTTACGATGCCCAGCGATTCGAAACGATCCGCACGGTACCCGGTCTCCTCTCGCATCTCGCGCCGGGCCGCGGCAACGGGATCGTCGTCCCCAGGATCAACCATGCCACCGGGTACTTCGAGCGTCACCTCATCGGTGCCGGCCCGATACTGTCGCACGCAGACCACCTGTCCGCCGGGCGTGATCGGGATTACGTTGACCCAGTCGGGTGCGTCGATCACGTAGAAATCGTGCGTGTCGCCGGTTTCAGGCGACCGTAGGAGGTGATGGAAGAGGTCGAATATGCGAAAATGACCGATGTGGATCCGGTCGAGAAGCGTCCAGAGTTCCAAGGCGGGGCAGAAGGTTGACGTGGTACGGTAGGCGCGTCGGGAATGACCAACGAGTGCGGCATGCAGAATTTTCTGCAGGGTCGAGGTGTTCTCACTATCCCGTCGTCTCTGTCTCCCAACGAACGCTGTTGCCGACGTCTGTCCGTTGCCATGCTTCGTGACGTTGGGTATTCCTCCATCGATCGTGCACGATTTAAAAGAAATAGACACTATGGCAGTGTCTTTGTACATTCCTGTATCAACGGATTGGATCGTTGTGCGACGCCGATCCCGCCGTTTTGCGCGTTACGATGCGCCCGCATCCCCCAATTTCTCCCCCTTTCCCATGACTGATGATACGAAATGTTTAGGCTGGTGGCCATTCGCCCGGGCCGTACTCGGGATCGTGCTGATTGCCCTGACGGGGTCGACGATCTCTGCGACGGCGCAGTCTCGGAGCGTCGACCTGCGGCAGGTGCGGGACGTCGACGTCCTGACCATTGACGGCGCCATCGAACCCCTCTGGGACAGCGCTACGCTGTCGCCGATCGACCGGACTGTTGATGGCACGCCGGCACCGGACGACGCCGACGACCTGCAGGGACAGTGGCGCGCGGCATGGGACGACACCAACCTCTACCTTCTGATTGAGGTGACCGACGACGTCGTGAATGACGACAACGAGTCCGGCGACGCCTTCGGCGTAAGCGACGATTCCCCCGAGGTCTACCTTGACCTGGATAACAGCGGCAACACCGCGTCCGAAAACGGTCCGGCGAATTGCTTCTACGACGACAACGACGTCCAGCTGATTTTCGAGGACGGCATTACCTATCTGGGCTACTGCAACGAAGGCGGAGCCAACAGCGGCGATGATGTGCCCGGCGTTACGTTCGCCGAGGTTTCTACGGACGACGGCTATCGCGTCGAAGTCTCGATCCCGTGGACCTCGGTCGCAAGCCTGACGCCCGTCGCCGGAGACGTGATTGGCATCGACGTCCATATCAATGACGACGACGATGGGTCGGGTCGTGACCACAAGCTCACGTGGAACGACGACGGTACCGAGGAGGCCTTTCGCGAGCCCGATGCTTTTGGGTCGGCGACGCTGACCGGAACGCCGCTGCCGGTGGAGTTGGCTTCGTTTCAGGCGCGCATGGACGGTGACGCCGTCGCACTGCGCTGGTCGTCCACCTCCGAAACCAACAACGCCCGCTTCGACGTCCAGCGGCGGGCTGGTGAGGCACCGTGGACCACGATCGGCTCCGTCGAGGGGGCAGGGACCACGAGTCAGCGTCAGAGCTACCGGTTGACCGACAACGCACTGCCGTTCGAGGCGACGACCCTCTCGTACCGATTGCGGCAGGTCGACGTGGATGGGACGGCCACGCTGTCGAACGCCGTGATCGTTGATCGCGGCACGGCCGGCCGCCTGATCGTCACCGCGCCGGCGCCCAATCCAGCGGATTCCTACACGAAGGTTGGAATCGCACTCCCCGACGGGTCTTCGGCGGCCCGGGTCTCCGTGCACGACATGCTCGGTCGGCAGGTACAAAGCCAGACGCTTCGCCCGGGGACTCGCACGTCCGCGCGGATCTCCGTCGATGGACTCGCCCCGGGTGTGTACTTCGTCCGCGTGCTGGCCGGCGAGCAGTCGAAAACGCAGAAACTGGTCGTCGTTCGGTAGATGGGACGGTCGGTTTTTTTCGACGAATGCCCCATCGCGCCGATTGGCAGCGGTGGGGCATTTCCTGGTTCTGGTTCTCCGGGTTCACCTGCAGGGAAACGCCGACGGCGTGCCTCACGCCTGGAGCGGCCCCTGTTCGATCTGGAACGGATGCTCCGGGCCCGTTCGCACCTCGATCGTTTCATACGGCATCGCGACACCCGCCCGCGTCAGCGCATCGAACACGCGTTTGCGGAGGTCGAATTGTTCAGCGAGGTGGTTGTATTCATTTCGGTACCACGCCTGCAATTCCAGTTCGACGTTGTAGTCATTCAGGGCTGTCACCACCACGCGAGGCGGGGGATCGGGCAGGTAGTCTGGATCTTCGAGCACGAGGTCCAGCAGGATGCGCTCCGCATGATCGACATCTTCCTCCACCCCGATCGTGACGGCAACATCGAGCCGAACGTGCGGAAAGTTGGTGTAACTCGCCACGATGGAGTTCACGATTGTCGTGTTGGGAATGGCGAGCATTCTGCCATCGGTGGTCACGACACGCGTCGAGCGCAGGGTAATCGTGTCGACGCGGCCGTAGCTCCCCTCGACCTCCACCAGGTCGTTGATGACGAAGGGTCGGTCCCAGAAAATGAGCAGGCCGGAGATCAAGTTCGAAAGAGCGTCGCGCGCCGCAAACCCGATGGTCAAACCCACGATTCCGAGACTGGCCAGAAAGGCCGTTGCGTCAATGCCAATGCTGGCGAGGGCCTGGATAAGACCGATGCCGAGAAGGATGTACTTGACGACGGTTTCGATGAAACTCGCTGTCGTCGTGTCGATCGTCGACCGGCGCAGCCCGCGGCGGAGGGCCAGGTCGATGAGCCGCCAGAAAAGGTAGAAGACGGCGAAGACGAGTCCGCCAACGACGATGTTGGCGAGAACGTCGGCCGTACCGTCGGCGAGGGTCTGCGGGTTGAGGTCGGCACGCAGGCGGTCAAGAATGCCGGAGAAGAACGAGTTCATAGCGAGGGCAGTCGTATGACGGGAGCGTCGTCCAACATAACGCCTCGTTCAGCCATCGACAATCGCCCGTCTGCCGTCGGGCTCGAGACATCTCCCATGCGTGGCCCCAGATTCGATGATCGGTTCCTGATCCGGACCACGTGCGCCGCGGATTGAACCAGCACATCTCAGGACGAGGGGTCTCGGTGGCGATATGTGCGCCGAACGTGCACCGGAGCTCAAGGCGTTCGCCGTACCTTCCTGCGCCTGTCGTCTGGCTGAATGACTGAAGGCACCCTCGATCCCGTCCATTGATGCCGTGATGCGCCATGATTACGTCCCACCCCACGTCTTCCACCTTCTGGTATCGAAGCCTTCTGGCCGGTGTGCTGGCGCTGTTTCTTGCCGTCCCAGCGCTGGCGCAGGATCGGATGCCGCTCACATCCTCATCGGAGGCCGCCCGGGGCGCCGTGCTCGACGCGATCGACCACGCCTTCAACGTTCAGTTCGTAGCCGCCCGGGCCGCTGCGGACCGCGCGCTTGATTCGGATCCGGAGTTTGCGCTCGCGATGGTCATGCGTGGAGCCACCAGCGAATCCTACGAGAAGGGCCAGCGATACATCGACCGCGCCCTCGAACTTCGCGATGAGGCATCCGACGGCGAGCGCATGATGATCGAGGCGATCGTTGCGCAACGCGACGGAGATACAAAGGCCTTCAAGTCGGCCGTCACCGGGTTGGCGAAAGCCTACCCGAACGATCCGAACGCGCAGTTCATGCAGGCGCAACTCGATTTTTCGGAGCGGGATCACGAGGCCTCGCTCACGTCGCTCACCCGGGTGACGGAGCTGGATCCGGAGTTTGGGGCGGCCTACAACCTCCTCGGGTATCGGGCGATGCAGCTTGAGAAGTACGATAAGGCGGAAGAGGCGTTCAAGACCTACATCGACCTCCGTCCCGACGACGCCAATCCGTACGACTCCATGGCCGAACTGTACCTGAAAATGGGCCGACACGGTGACGCGGCGTCGCACTACCGGATGGCCTATGAAAAGGACAATCGGTACGTGGGAGCACGGGTTCGGGCAGCGATCGCGATGGCCATGAACAACGACATCGAGGCGGCCCGATCAGAGCTCAAGGCGGTGATGGATAGCGATCCGGAAGAGGGTGATCTGGCGTATGCGTACGATACGATGGCTGACACGTACCTGTACGAGGACGATGTCGACGGTGCCATTCGGCAGCTCGACCGGACGATCGAATGGGCAAAGTCGTCCGCCCCGGAGCGCAAAACGTATTTTCTCATCCAGAAATCCCGCATGTTGTACGAGAAGGGGGAGCATGAAGCCTCGCAGGATGTGCTGAAAGCGGCGGAGTCGTCGGTCGCCAGCCTTCCGGAGGGACGTCAGGACTACGCGATGTCGCGCATTCAGATGTCGCGTGCCTTCAATGCCGTTGCTCAGGATAAGAGTGCCGATCTCTACGTGACGGCATTCGAGGAGTATGCAAACGCCTCTGGCAATTCGGCGGATCGTGAGCTGTTGCATGAGTTGAAAGCCGTCCGTGCGTTCCAGGCGGGCGATATGGAGACGGCGATGAAGCACATCAAACAGGCCGGCGAACAGCCGTATGCCCACTATTACCACGGGCTGATGCTGCAGGAGACAGGCGATGCGTCGGGAGCGCTGGCGTATTTCCG
>NZ_DAXETW010000047.1:0-10369 GCF_051155795.1 Longibacter sp. | reverse complement strand
AGCGGCAGCCGCAGGTCGCCCACGGGAGCCATTCCGTATCCGTAGAGAAAAAACGGCGGGTAGGAGAGGGCCGCGAGCCAGAGCGTGACCCAGGCCAGGGTTCGCATCCGGGTCGACGAGAGGTAGGTCGCCAGGAGCCCCATCGCCGCCGGCATCACCCAGCCGAAGTACATCAGGTGCGAATGGGCGTGGCGAACGTTCGCGAGGTCAAAGCCCGAGGTCCAGCCAAACCCGGGCGCCGCCCGAAAGAAGAAACCGGTCCCTCCGGCCACAACGAAGCACAGAAGCGCTCCGATCCATACGGCGATCGGACGCACACCGGTGCCCGACCGACGGTTGCGGGGCTCGACCCCTTCGGCGGATCGTTCGTCCGATGACGTAAACGCTGAGGGTGTTGGCATGACGCGTGATCATCGACAATGACCCAGATCGTCGAGCTGAAGCGCCGCTACTTCGCATCCTTCCCCACCGACGGAATCACTCGACTTGCAATCGACTCCGCGGTAATGCGTATGTCGCGGTCAACCGCCCGTCCCGCCATTTGCTTCAGCGTCACTCGCCGAAACATCAGTTCGAGCTGGTCGCGCTGGTGCGTCCACTCCTGATGCAACGGGCACGGCTTCTCCTCGCCGCACCCGGGAAGACCCAGCACGCACTCTTGGAACAGCGACTCCCCGTCGACGGCCGCAACGATCTCATACAGCGTAATCGACGTCGGATCCCGCGCCAGGGTGACGCCGCCATAGCGCCCGCGCCGCGAATCGACCAGGCCCGCGTCATTCAACTCCTGAAATACCTTCGTCAGAAAGGTGGGGGAGATATCCAGCGACTCACCGATTTCGCGGACCGATACGTATTCGTCCGTCTCTCGAAGGGACAGATACAGCATCGAACGGAGGCCGTACTCACATCCTTTCGTGAGAATCACGGGCGATCAGAGTCAGGGAAAGAGGGAAGAAAGATACCGCAACCTAATTCGGAGTTGTACATCCATATTAAAAGCTGTCACCCTGGTTCCTCGTCGAAACGCGGCGCAGGGAAAGTTCCGAGGGGTGCCGGCATCTGGTTCACTGCCGATGCTCCGTGACCATCCTCACTGCGCCATTCCGAGATCTTCAGCAGCGAGAACAGCGCAAGGAAAACACGCCCTTCGTCGTTTCTTTGCGCTTCAGGTGCAACCCGCACATCTTATTCGGATAAGAGACTCCGAAAACTGATATAACAAATTGAGAATCGAGAATATCAAATGGGGAACGGCGAATGGGGAATTCTGAGTGTCAAACGGCTGAATTGCCGCGTGCTTCGCCTTTCCGCGTTTGCCCTGCCGCCCATTCCCTCGCACCTCGCACCCCAAACCTCAAACCTCAAACCTCGAAACCATGACCGTTTCCAACCTGCTCGAGACCTCCGTGGGCGATCTCGTGGCCGAGCGGCCCGACCGGGCCCGGGTCTTCGATCGCCTGAAAATCGACTACTGCTGCGGCGGCGGACGATCGCTTCGGGAAGCCGCTGCGCTGAAAGGACTCGACCCCGAAACCGTCGGCACCATGCTGGATGCTTCGACGGGCCCGGCTGACGAGCCCAGCGAATCCTGGAGCGATCAGCCGCTCGACGAGCTCATCGATCATATCATCGCCACTCACCACACCTTCCTCCGGTCCGAACTGCCCCGACTAAGCCGCCACTTCAAGCGTGTCGAACGCGCCCACGGCGAAGAGGCGACCTGGGTGAGCGAAGCACGGCAGGTATTCACCAATCTCCGTGACGAGCTGGTCGACCACATGCGCAAAGAGGAGGAGATCGTTTTTCCCCTCATCCGCACGGCGAGCAACCAGGCCGATGCGACCGACCTTTCCGAGCCGATGCAAGAGATGATCGCCGAACACGACGAAGCCGGCGACGCGCTCGAGCAACTCCGCGCGTTGAGCAACGAGTACACGGCGCCGGAGTGGGCCTGCCCGACGTTCCGCGCCCTGGTCGACGGCCTCCGCGACCTGGAGACGGATATGCACCGGCACGTGCACAAGGAGAACCACATTCTTTTCCCGCGGGCACGGGCAATCCTGAACTAATACGTCAGACGAAGCCGTTTCGGCGCTACAATTTGTAAGACGCCGGGGAGGCGATGCCGGAGAGTTTTGTCGATCCTGGGTTGTGGGTGGTAGGTCGGATTTTGTTCAGGTCGACGCGCCTGTCCCAACATGAGGGACCGGTCGCGCAACGACGGACCGTCGTTGTTCGTACACCGGTCGCCCCATTGGCGCCTCCGATCCTCGACGCCCACACACCGACAAGTCCTGTTATGCCCGATGACCTCGCCTCCCGCACGTCCTCGCGCCGAACGTTCCTGAAGCAGGCCGGCTCGGCACTGACGGTAGGTGCCATCGGCGCACCGGCGATCCTTTTTCCCCGGCGTAAGACGCTCGGGGTTGCGCTCTGCGGCCTCGGCACATACAGCACCACCCAGCTCGCACCGGCCCTTCAGGACACGGAGCATTGCGCGTTGCGGGGCATCGTCACGGGCTCCCCCGAAAAAGTCCCCCGCTGGCAGCGGCAGTACGACATCCCGGACCGGAACGTCTACAGTTACGAGACGCTGCCGGACATCGCGAATAACGACGACATCGACGTCGTCTACATCGTCACGCCGCCCGGCGTCCACGCCCGCGATGCGATCAAGGCCGCGGACGCAGGTAAGCACGTGTGGTGCGAGAAGCCGATGGCGATGGACGAGGCGGAGTGCCGCTCCATCATCGATGCTGCCGACCACAACGGCGTGCAACTCACCGTCGGCTACCGGCTACAGCATGAACCGAACAACCGGACGATCATGCGCTACGCACGGGAGCGAACCTACGGCGCGGTCACGTCCGTCCGGACCGGCGCGGGCTACAGCGGGGCCCACCCAAACCCGGACGACTGGCGACGCGATGCGGACCTGGGCGGCGGCGCGCTCTACGACATGGGCGTCTACCCCATCAACGCGGCGCGATACGCAACCGGCAGGGAGCCGACCGCCGTGAAAGGCCGACTTTGGTCCGAACGGGACGAGATGTACAGCGAGGTGCCGGAGTTTGCCACCTTCGAGCTGCGATTCCCGGACGGCGTCACCGCACGCGGGGAGACGAGCTTTGGAAAGGCCACCAACTACCTCGACGTCGAATGCACCGATGGGTCGTACCAATTACGCCCCTTCCAGACGTACAGCGGCGTCCGCGGCCGAACGAGCGACGGCACGCGGCTGCCGCCCGCCGGACGCGACCAACAGGCCCGGCAGATGGACAACGACGCCCGGGCCGTCCTCGACGACACCACCCCCATCGTGCCCGGCATCGAAGGCCTCGCCGATATCCGCATCGTCCGGGCCATCATGGAATCGTCCGAAAACGGCCAGCAGTGGGTCGAGGTGTGAGGTTTGGGGTTCGAGGTTTGGGGTGTGAGGGGAAACGGGGAAGGGGAAAGAGGAAGAAAGGGGGAAAGGGGAGACCGGATCCGACCGGCAATCATCCGACCCACCACTCACGACCCACGACGTACTACATTCCCCCTTCCCCATTCACAATTCGCCTTTCGACATTCGACATTCGCATTTCGCCATTCCCCTCACCAGCGCGCGGGGCGGCCGCGGGTGTCGACGTGCACGAAGGGGCCGCGGTGGGGGGCCGGGCCGTAGATGCCGAGCCCGCCGACGAGCGGTTCGTACCAGGCTTCATCGCGCATCGATTCCACCATGTTCGCCAGGCGCCGCGCGTCGGCCTTTGTCACGCGCCCGTCGCCCGTCAGGTCATCCATGACGCCGTTGCCGTCCGCATCTACGAAAACATCCGCTGCTCCGCCGTACAGGTGGCGGCTGTAGGACGTGGTATTGCCGATCAACCGGTTGTAGTAGGGTGTCCGGAAGCCGCTCATCACGTGGAGGGTTTCGAGATCGTACCCGGCGTCCTGGACCTGATCGACGATCATCTCCAGCTTTAGCAAAAGCGGAACGCGGACGAGGGTGTACTGCGGGAACGTCCGCTGGCGGTCGACCTGCTTGCTCAGAAACTGCTGCAGCCGGAAATGCGGGCTCAGCCGCGCGGTCCGGTTCTCCCGGGTTACCCGAATAAACCCTTCCGGACGGCGGTATACCGGATCGTTCCGCAGAGGCTTCGACTTATACGCCCCGATGCGGTAGGGCCCAATGCGATCATCCTCGTGGTCGAAGGGCGTCAGCACGAAGGCGTTCATCCGGATGGTGTCGCCTGTCACGGTGTCCTTGACCACGATGGGGACGAGTCCCGGCTCCTCCGGTGCCGTCCACGTCCATCCGGGTCGGCCGGCGACCGCGTCGAGGGTGCCTTTCTCTGCATGGGCTGCGAAGTGGGTCGCTCCCGTGGGCAGAAGAACGTCCAATGGGAGCGTTTCGCCCGGCATCACGAACGCCGCCATCACAGAGTACGGGACGACATCCTCTCCCACCCGGAGCATGAAGCCAGATTCCACCTCGTCGGTGTCGGCGGCATACTCGTCGTCCAGCACGAACGGTTGCGCGGACGCTGTCCCCGCGAAGGTGAGCAACAGGACCGCAGCGGACAGCGCGGAGGTCGTCAGGTTCGTCATGGCATCAAGACGTGCAGGAGCGAAAAGGAGATGTGCGGGGATGCATGCAGGCACGGTTACCGGGTAAAGAGCTGCGCGAGCCATCCGCCCCGGTTCCGCTCGGCTGCGCGGTCCAGGTCTTCAAAGAAAGAGTCGATCCGGGTGCAGGAGGCCGGGCGTCGTTCGGGTTCGTCCAGGGCCGTCCGCAGCTTCGGATCATGCCCGTACAGGTCGCGGCGGAAGTGGACCGCTCCGTCCGGCTCGGCCCATGCGGTGAGGTAAATGAGGTACACCGGCAGTCTGTGGTCGAGGGAGACGCGCTTCCGCTCGTCCGCGTCCATGGCATCGCGGACGCGGCGCTCCGACCAGTCGTCGGGCAGGACGTGACGGGCAAACTCGGCCGGCCGCTCGACCCGCACGCAGCCGTGACTGTAGGTCCGGGTTTTTCGCTGGAAGAGGTGGTCCGCCGGCGTGTCGTGGAGGTAGATGTCGTGGTCGTTCGGAAACATGAATTTGACCAGGCCGAGCGAGTTGGTCGGCCCGGGCTTTTCGCGAAGACGTACGTCGTACCGTTGGAGCGATTCCTCGTCCATCAGCGAGGCGTCCACGACGTCTCCCGCGGCGTTAACCACCTCGTAGTTGTTGTCCTTCAGGTAGCTCGGGTTTGACTTTGCCTTCGGCAGGATCTCCTCGATCGCGATCTCGCGGGGGATATTCCAGTAGGGACCGAAGACGACGTACTGCATCGTATCGGCGAACGCCGTCGTCTGCTTGTCGCGCTCGCCCACGATGACGGGCATTTCCATGGTTTCGGCGCCGTCGCTGTACGCGTTGAGACGGAAGTCCATGATGTTGACGAAGATGAAGTCCTGCCCCAGGTTTTCGGGGAGCCAACGGTGACGCTCCAGATTGAGTGCGAGCTGTCGCACCCGTTCGTGAGCACTCACATTCATCGCCTGCCGCGTGTCATCGTCAACGGCACCGCTCACCGGAAGCCCGTGCCGGCGCTGAAACTGTTCGACGGCCCGCTCCAGGTCGGCCCCGTACGGCATGGAGCGACTCTGCGTCGAGTCGCGCCTCTGCAGATCGCCGGAGGCCGCAAGACGGTCTCGCAGCACAGCCACGGCCCCCGTCGTATCGCCGGACGCGAGCGTCGTCCCGTCGGGAAGGGTAGGCCATCCGCCGCGATCCGCGATGCGACGATAGCGGTTCAGGGCGTCGCGAAGCGGTGCATAGTCGAGATGCTGGGCCGAGGCATTATCCAGTGTGCTGTTAACCCCGTCCTGCCTGGAACGGTCGAGGAGGTCCACCGGCGACACCCGGTCCTGCTCCACGTTCCACGAACCCTGTACAGCATTCGGTTCTAAGCGCCCCTCCGTCAGGTCGCGGGCGTACGTCAGAAACGCTCGGGTCAATGCCACGTCCGCACCGGCAATCCTCGCCCGGCGCAGCGAATCGACCCGGGCTCCACTCCCCGCGGGCATGTCGACAAAGGCCGCGCGGAGCGTATCGATCAATGCCTGAGCGTTATAACGCTCCCGCGGCAATCCCTCTTTCGGGGCCTCGCACAACTGGCGAAGTAGCGCTCGGGCCTCGTTCGTTGGCCCCTCCTTCGTGAGCCAGATGGGCTGCCCGCCCTGAGCGCGGTAGACACGATGAATCAGACTGTCGCGCTCGCCATCATATGCTCGAATCTCGACGTCCAGCGCCTTTTCAATCGATGGCGGCGCCGCGTCGTGGCATCCCGAAAGGATGCCCAGAACAATGATGGAAACGATGAGAAAGACGGGGATCTGGCGCGAAGGGTGGGTACTCACGTGACGTGGCGGTGGAAGCAGGCAGCCGATATGAAATCGCCGGTCGCCGGGAAGATGCGTCCGGGCTCCAGCGATGGCTGCGGTATGCGCGGTGGCAGGAGGTGATTCTGCGATTGGCCCCTGAATGCAAGCATCGTGTGACGCACCCCGGTCCCTTCACGCCATCGTTTCGGATTCGAACGCAGGGGCAGTTTTCTTCACGCTCGTTCTTCGCACGCACCACGACCTGCCCCACCCTGCCGAAGCGTCAGGCACCGGCCGACGGGCCGGAACCGGCGTCGACGCCGGCATCGCCGTCGAATTGAACGCGCATCGGCGGCGCTCCGCCGTCCTTGTCCTCGCCCATGTACACCGTCATGTGGGGGAACGGAATCTCGATGTCTTCGGCATCGAAGGCTGCCTTGATCCGACGGTTGTACTCTCGACCGACGCGCCACTGCTTGATCGGTTGCGTCTTAAATCGAGCCTTGATCACGACCGCCGAGTCGCCCAGCTGGTCGACCCCGAGGACCTCCAGGTCATCGAGAATGTCTTCGTGATAGTCTGGGTCCTCCCGCAGCTGTGCGCCGATCCGCCGCATGATGTCGATCGCGTCGTCGACGTTCTCCCGGTACGCGATCCCGATATCGAAGACGTAGTAGGAGAACTCCTTCGTCATATTCGTCACCACGTCGATCTGGTTGTTGCGGACGTAGTGCACGTTGCCGGAGAGATCGCGGAGCACGACCATTCGCAGGTTCAGTCGTTCGACGACACCCCCTTTCCCCGCGATGTCAACGACATCCCCGACGCGGATCTGGTCTTCGAGTAGAATAAAGAAGCCGCTGATGACGTCCTGGACGAGGCTCTGTGCGCCGAAGCCTACGGCGAGGCCGAGCACGCCGGCCGCTGCGAGCACCGGTCCGATATCAATCCCGAGCGCGCCCAGCACCATCATCGCCGCGATCACCCAGATGATGATCTCGGCCGTATACCGAATCACCGAACTCAGCGTATCGGCTCGTTTCTTTGCCTCCCCGTTCCGCGACCCGCTCTCGAAGGACCGCTTGAACCGGTCGACGAGTGCGCGCAGAAGGCGCAAGGCGATGGTCGTGACCAGCAGGATGACGAGCACCTCCGCACCCGTCGTGATGAGCCAGCGATACGCGGACTGGAGGAAGGACTGCCACTCCATGTCAGGGGTAGGCGTGCATCAGGGAGAATCGTGGCGATAGGGCCCGCCGGCGCGTGCAAGACGGCCGCAGATCTGCATCCCTCACGAGCTTCCGGCGGAAAAAAGCTCAACAAGCTTCGTCTCTCGCTGTTGAGCTCTGGTCGCGCAGTTGGCCGGCTTTTGCTACGGCGTTACGCTTGATGCGCCGGCGGATCGGTCGACGCGCCATGATGGGCGTCGTCGCGGCGTCCTGCAGCGGCATCCCGTTATTGGTAGATCTCGACAAATGCGTCCATCTGTTCGTCGGACCCGACCATCACAAGGGTATCGCCAGCGTTCAGGCGCAGGTCCGGCTGCAGCCGGGTGGTCACCTGCCCGTTGTGCTTGACGGCCACCACATTGAGCGCGGTTTTCGCGCCGATGCCACTTTCCCCGAGCGTGGTGCCATGCAGCGATTTCGGGAGATCCCGGGAGAAGAGGTCGACGCCTTCGCCCAGCACGACGAGCTCCCGGCCGTTGAGGATCGAAATCACCGCATCGACGCCCAGGGTCGAGTAACTCAGCACGAAGTCTGCCCCCGCCCGGTGGATCGCGTCGAGATTGCGCTCGTGCGTGATCCGGCTGACGATGCGCAACTCCGGGTTCAGGCGCCGGCAGTACGACGTGAGATATACGTTGACGGCGTCGTCGTTGGTGGTGAGAAGCACCGACGGGGCCTTGTCGATCCCGGCTTCGTGGAGCAGGTGATAATCCGACGCATCCCCGTGAAAGACCTCTGTGCACACGTCGCGCAACAGTCGGCAGCGCCGCCGGTCGCGCTCAACGAGGTGCACGGGAACGCCCTGTTCCGTGAGCGCCCGCGCGGCGGCCGACCCTACCATTCCCCCGCCGATGAGCAGCACCGGGTTCGGATTCACGTCGTAAATCGACAGCATCATATCCAGCTCCTCGAGCTGCTCCGGCGTGCCCATAACGACCGGTACGCACTGATCCGTTAGCATCGTGTCGGGGCGGGCGGGCTCCATCAGCCCTCGCTTCCACACCCCGATGATGCTGACGCCGGTCTTTTCGCGGAGCTGCGTTTCCCGGATGGTATGCCCGGCCAGCGGCGTGCGGTGCACGGGAAGCTCCGCGATCTTCAAGTCCTCGTACTCCCCGATCGTATGGAGGCCCGCATGCTGGGTGTTGATCCGGTTCGCCAGCTGCTCGCCCAGCCACCGCTTGAGCGGAAGGACGTGGGTCGCCCCGCTGAGCTCCAGGATGTCGATCGCATCCTCGTTATCGGCCACCGCGGCAACCGACACGTCCGGCGCGGCCTCGCGCACGGTCAGCGCGATGTTGGTGTTCACGATGTCGTCGCGGTTGGCCAGCACGAGACGGGCCTGATCGGCGCGCAGACGACGATACGTCTCCTGGTCGTCGATCTCCCCAACGACCACCGACAGCCCCTCCGTGAACCACTCGGAGGCAACGGATGGGTCGGGCTGGATCAACGCGTAGGGTATGTTGCTGCGCTCCAGTCGCGCGATCAGGCCGGGCGCGATGGCATCCCGATCGGTTATCAGGACGTGGCCCGATGTCGTCTCGGGAAGCTCCCGAGGGGCGCGTGAACGGATCTGCGCCTCCAGCCACGGCGCGTAGAAGAAACGAATGAACGCGAACGGCAGCACGATCAGCAGCATGACGATGCCCGTGATGAGCACGATCACGCTGAAGAGCCGCCCGATGTCGCTCTGAAACGTGATGTCGCCGAATCCGAGCGTGCTCATCACCGTGAGCGTCCAGTACAGACCGGTGATCCACGAATGCTGCTCCCCTTCCGCATAGAGCATGATGAAGTGAAAGAGGACCGTGAACACGACGATCACGGCCACAAGGACGCCAACGTATTTCAGCAGAATGGGGAGGTTTTGCCGGATCTCCTTGTTCTGCAGAAAATAGGAGAGCTGCGTGCTGAGGGTTTTCATGGAGACAGGAAGGGAAACTGCATACCCGGGCTGGCCACAGCATGGGAGACTGCAGCGCTGTTGACCGGTTCGAGGGATTCGACGGATAACGAACCGACCAACAGGGGAACGAAAAGGATCCTATCATACACGGCAGTCCGCCGGAATGTCCAGCGGCCGGTCGCCCGGCTTTAACCTGTGCTCATCTCGCATCCACAGGCGACGACGGGGCCCGGGTTCTCGATCAACTCCTGCGAACGCGCCAGCTGGTAGTGCGAGACCGCTGTCGAGCGCTAAACGTGTAGGCCTCGCGGTTCCGTACGGTCCTGAATCTATCGCTCCCGCTCCGCCGAATAAAGATCGACCTGAATCTGAAGCGGCGTCGCGCCCGTCTTCGATCCCGCGAGCGACGGGGCGCCCACCCATGCGCCGACATGCACATGAGGAGCGCGCGAGTTTCCGTTGTTTCCCACCCGGGCAACCACCTGTCCTGGCTGCACGGTCTCGCCCTCTTCGACGGTGATTTCGCGGACGTGGGCATACACGACGGTCGTCGTTCCGTCGTGAAAAAGGATGAAGCCCGGCTGAGCCTTTCGATTCATCGTTCCCGGCACGTTCGTCGTATCCGGCTCCGTAACACGAACGACGGTCGCCTCAAACGGAGCGAGGACGTCGCGCTGCCATGCGTACCAGTCGTCATTCGCCTCCCCGCGGGACGTCGGCTCGTACGGCCGCGCGATGCCGTCGTCGTGGAGCTTTTTTACCCCGAAGTCGCGCGCCAGCTGATCGCCCAGGCGGAGCTGCGACTTGTACGTGTGCTCTCGGGTCGACAGGGAAAAACCGCCCTCCGTCGCATCGATCGGCGGGTGAATGAG
>NZ_DAXETW010000046.1:0-23847 GCF_051155795.1 Longibacter sp. | reverse complement strand
GTCCTCATTGCCACCTCGGACTCGCTTCTGTTTGAGGAATACCAGAACGGGTACGACGGAAGCCAACCCCACATGCTGGCCAGTGGAAGCAAAACGTTCAGCGGACTGCTCGCATGGGCCGCAGCGGCAGATGGATACCTGTCGCTGGACGATCCCGTGGCGCGGTACCTACCGACGTGGTCGGACGACCCACGACGCTCGGATGTGACGATTCGGGAGCTGCTTCATCTCACCGCGGGACTCCCCGGCGGCATCGGCGCGGCACCCTCTTTCAC
This sequence comes from Longibacter sp., assembly GCF_051155795.1. Lineage (NCBI taxonomy): Bacteria > Pseudomonadati > Rhodothermota > Rhodothermia > Rhodothermales > Salisaetaceae > Longibacter > Longibacter sp. The sequence goes on along the minus strand of NZ_DAXETW010000046.1, from coordinate 23,572 downwards.
GGAGGCCGCTCGAACGGGGCCCGTGACGACCCCGGGCACCGCTTTTCACTACGGGCCGACCGCGTTTCAGGTGTTTGGCGCCATACTCGAGGTTGTGCTGGAGGACGAAGACCCGACGGCCTACCTGCAGCGGCGCATCCTCGACCCCATTGGCGCGACGGCCCGGTGGCGTCGCGTCGACGGCGATGCGAATCTCGCGGGCGGCGCACGCATGACGGCACGCGACTGGCTCGCGGTTGGCCAACTCATCCTCGGTGACGGGACGCGGGGCGACTCACGGGTCCTTCCTCCGGGACTTGTCGATGTACTTCGCACACCACTTCCCGAGAGTCCGGGCTACGGACTGACGGTGTGGCTGAACGCTCCCGTCGACCCGTCCGACGCCTTCTTCGATCAGGCCCCGCCGTCCCTTCAGGGCTCTCCTGACGGGGGGATGATCGATCCGTCGGGACCGTCGGATCTGTTTATGGCGGCCGGGCTCTTCAATCAGCGACTGTACGTTCTCCCCTCACAGGACCTCGTCGTCGTTCGACTCGGGCGCGCGGACCGGTCGTGGGACGATGCGGCATTTCTCGGCCGGCTGCTCCGGGGCGAGACCGACAACGAACCTGCGTCTGTCGACGGCGCGGACGCTTCCACCGAGCGAATCGTTCGGCTTGCAACCGACCGACAAATGGCTCGGCTGGACTCAGCGCTGGCTCTCACCGATCCTCAGGAGGAGGCGATTCGGCCGGCCGTTCGCAGGCAGATCCGCTCGTTGCTGGACCTTCGGAGCGAGCGAGATCGACGATCGCCGCTGAGCCGGCGGGACCGGCGGGCGCTCTACCGACGGGCGATGCAGATCCAGCGCGACGCACAGACAGCCATCGAGGCGGAATTGCGCCCGGACCAGCGGGAGACATACAGAGCCTTCGTCGAGCAAGAACGCGAACGACGACGCGAGAACCGGGACTAGGACCCGCCGGCTTGGCAAACCACCTGCGTAGGGGAAGGCCCGAACAGGCACGCGACAGGGCGGGCCTATCGGGCCGACCAGACTACTGCCCGAAGTCGACGCCGAACCGGACGAACGAGGGTTGCTCCACCCACTCGTTATTTACTTTCAAAAACGCCGGCTGCCACTTCATCTGCGTGGTGGCCCGCATCGCGATGCCGTCGAGCGTCGGATGAACGCTTTCGAGCACCTCGATCCCTTCCGGCTCGCCGCTGGCGTTGACGTAGACCTGCAGCTCGACCGTTCCGCTCGTTTCTTCGTTGCGTAAACTGTCGGGATACACCATTCCCCCGCCCGCCTCCGTCCGGCGCGGCTCTCGGTAGTGGTTGTTGACCTGCTTGTACGCCGTCTGCTTGAACTCGCCGCGTACCTTCTCTCGGAGGTCGCCGGAGAGCGACACGTCGGCGAGCGCGGGGACGGCCCTGGCTTCGAAAAGTGAGTCGATCGTCGCCGGGTCGTGGCGGTAGAGCGCGATGAGCGACCGCTTCACCGCCTCCTGCATCTGAGCACGCGTGATCTGGCCCTGCGTCAGCGAGAGCGTGCGCGTATCCGTGATGCCCATGTCCTGCAGCGTCTCCAGCGTGCGGAAGACGGTCGCCGTATCGGCGCCGCTCGTCCACCAGCGTCCGTCCGCTGCTTTCCATCCGCTCGGCGGGGCCGACGGGTCCTCCGAGCCGCAACCGGTGAGGAGAAGGGCAACAGCCAGTCCAAGGGCAGCGATCCAGCGGGAAGCAGTCATAGGCGGAGAGATCCAAGTCGGAGAACGAGGGAGACAGGCGGAATGCCCATCGCGACCATCAACAGGTAAACGTCAGCGCACCTGCGCGTTCCGCGTGCTGCTACTCGACCAGCACCGGCGTACCCACCTGCGTCCACCACCAGAGCGTGTTCATATCGTCATTTGTCACCGCGACGCACCCCTGCGTCCAGTTGGTTGCCGCTCCCGTACCGTCGCCATGAATCTCGACCCACCCGCCGAGCTCGGTGTTCATCGGCGGCATGCGTGTGGATTCGTCCGCCTGAATGATCGCGTCCCGTTCGGCGCGTGAGATGAGGCCGTTGCGGTACCCGCGTCGGGCGTCCGAGGCCGTCGGGTAATTCAGGACGAGCGCCTTATAGAACTGGCTGTTGGGGTTGCGGCGCACGACGTAGAACTGACCTTCCGGCGTTCGCCAGTGGTCGCGAAGCTGCGTGCTTCCGCGGCGCTCCTTGTCGGAGAACGCGTTGTAGCCAAAATCGGCCTTGAACGTCTTCATCAGACGCGTGCCCCGGTACAGGTAGACGCGCCGGTCGGCCTTCGACGCTCGAATCCACACGTTAGAGATGGCGGGTTCGGGCAAATACCCGGTCTTGCCGTCATCGGTGCGGACGCGGCACCAGTCGTCTTCGCAGGACAGCCGGTGCACGGGGGTCGTGATGGGAAGCCGCCGCACCGGGCGGGTGGAGTCGGGGGCGTTGTAGAGCATGGCCGTCGACCCGGCCACGTAAAACAACTGCCGGTCGGCGATCGCTACGGCACGCGCCCGATCGCTCTCCGCGTTCTGCGGGGTCGCGTCGGCCGTCGGGCCGCCGGAAGACACCGTCGACGCCACACCGCCGCCCGGCTGCTGAGCGACCACCGTCGGCGGAGCGATCAGCAGAGCCACCAGCAGCAGCCCCGAGAAAAAATGTCGTCGAATCACTTCAACCATGCTCATCGCGAGATACAGATCCGGGTCGATGCGAGGGTGAACAGGGAATCAAGGATCGGACCGGGAAAGGTTTTGGGGTCCGGGTTCTGAGTTCTTGGTTCCGAGTTCCGGGTTCTGGGTTCCGGGTGATGAGTTCTGAGTAACGAGTTCTGAGTAACGAGTTCTGAGTAACGAGTTCTGAGTTCCGGGTTCGGCGGGATGGCGTGGTGGCGTTTTCGGCTTTCACCGATCCCCTCAACCCCCAGTCCCCTACCCTGCATCCGGGTCGCGGCGGTTGTGCTGGAGGCACCACTGGTAGGCTTCGACGGTGCCATGGATGACTTTGCCCTTCGTGACGTGCGGGACCTGCTCGCGGACGACTTTGTGCGCGTTCGCCGGGGCGAACGGGTAGCCGACGGACAGCAGCGCGTCCAGGTCGGCGTCGGTATCGCCGATGTAGGCGGTCTCCGTGGGTGCAATCCCCAACTGATCGCACAGCCACGCGATGCCGGTTTTCTTGGTGATGGCCGGCGGAACGATATCGACCGAGTTGTCTGTGGAAAAAACGACCAGGTGCGGCAGGTTTTCTTCTACGAAGGCCTCTGCACGGGGGCGAAGGTCTCGGATCTCCGACGTGTCGGGCGTGACGATGCCCGCCTGGGTCCGCTTGGCGTGGTCGAGCGACATCTTCGTCCCGGGCACACAGTCGGTCGCGAACCAGTGGCGAACTTCTTCGAGCTCGGCGGCGACCTCATCGGTGAACGCCGGATTCCATGTCGTCTGCGCGGTGACGGGGTCAAACATGCCACCGCCGCTTTCGAACAAGACCGGACACGTCAGACTCAGCGCCTGCGTCATCGACTCGACGTAGGCGTACGCCCGGCCGGAGCAGATCGACACGGCCGGAGCGAGCCCCGGAGAGGTCGGCGGACTCGCGTCCCCGGCATACCGGCGCAAGATCGAAAAGTGATCCAGGTCGAACGGCTGATAGGGCTCAGACAGACAGCCGTCAATGTCCGTAATGAAGAGGTTGATCAAAGCGCTTAAAAAGTTCAGAGTTCAGAGGTCAGCGTTTGGGTTCAGAGTTCAGCACACTGAACCCTAAACCTGGAACATTGAACGATCATTCATTCCCGAAGGAGTCTTCCATGGCTTCGACGAGTTGGTCGGAGATGCCCATCGAGGAGAAGCCGCCGTCGTGATACAGCGTCTGCATGGTCACCATTCGCGTGTAGTCGCTGAGAAGCGTCACCGTGTAATCGGCGCAGCTTTCTGCGCTGGCATTACCCAGAGGCGATACGCGCTCGGCGAATTCGTACATGGCGTCGAAGCCGTCGATGCCCGATCCCGCCGTCGTCTTCGTCGGGCTCTGCGAGATGGCGTTGATCCGGATGTCGCGCTTGCCGAGGCGATAGCCGAAGGCCCGAACGATGCTTTCCAGCAGCGCTTTGGCGTCGCCCATCTCCGAGTACTTCGAGAAGATGCGCTGGGCGCCGATGTACGACATGGCGACGATGGAGCCGCCGTCGCTGATGGCGTCCTGGTCGAGCGCGTGGTGCACGATCCGGTGCAGGCTGACCGCCGAAATGTCCAGCGTCTTCTGGTACCAGTTGTAGTTCAGGTCTTCGTAGGGTACATCCTTCCGGACATTCACGCCCATCCCGATCGAGTGGACGATGAAGTCGATCGGGCCGTGCTCGTCTTTCACCTGTTCAAACAGATCCGCCAGTTCCTCGTCGGAGGTGGCATCCGCCCAGATGATGGAGCTACCGGTCGACTCGGCGAGTTCATCAAGCGACCCGAGGCGGCGCGCGACCGGCGCATTCGACAGCACGAAGTCTGCGCCTTCGCGCTTGGCGGCTTCGGCCACCGCCCACGCGATGCTCTCATCGTTGAGTGCCCCGAAGATAATGCCGGTTTTTCCGTCAAGAAGTCCCATAGTTGATCTGGTAATTGGAAGGTCGAAATACGAAGTGGATGGATCGCGGGTGTCGGCGTGCTGTGACGGCTCAGCCGACGGCGATGAGCGCGCGGATCACAGGCGGATGTCGACCATCGGCTGCAGCCCGTCGAGCAAGTGCTCGTGGATCGCGGTGCCATTGGAGGCACAGATCTGCCGGTCGTACACCGGCGCCAGCCCGTCGCGTCCGTCGTAGGTGGTAACCCGGCCGCCGCCCTCCCGGATGAGTAGGACGCCTGCGGCCACGTCCCAGGGCTTGAGCCCCGTTTCGTAGAAGCCGTCGAACCGCCCGCAGGCCGTGCGGGCACAATCGATGGCCGCGGAGCCGTGGCGTCGAAGGCCCTGCGTCGACCGGATGAAGTGGGCCAGCACGTTCAGGTAGATCTCGGTGTGTTCGAAACGTCGGTAAGGAAATCCGGTCGCGAGAAACGCGTCAGAAAAGTCGTCCGTCGTGGTGACGCGGTCCGGGCGACCGTTGCGTCGAAGGCCGCCGCCGGCGACCGCCGTGTACAGCACGTCGTGCGCCACGTCCAGGATCGCGGCCACCTGCAGCGTTTCGCCCGCCTGGAGCGCAATGGATACGGCGTACGGCGGCAGGCGGTGCATAAAATTGGTGGTGCCGTCGATGGGATCCACGATCCACCGTTCCCCGACCCACTCGATGTCGTCGTGGCTCTCGCCCTCCTCGGCCAGAATGGAAACGCCAGGTGTTTCGTCTTCCAGCACCCCGATCACAGCCTTTTGGGCGGCTCGGTCGGTGGCGGTCACGAAATCATTGACCCCTTTGTCCTCGACGTGTTCGTCCTCCTCTTCCGCCGGATCATCGAACGGGCCGGCAGCCTCTCGAATCACCGCTCCCGCGCGGCGGGCAGCGCGGACCGCCGTAGCCAGCACATCGTCGTACGGCGATCCGTGAGAAGGAAGGGTCATGAGGGAATGGGAAAATGTACGAGGAAGTCGACGCGGGCGGGAAAACGGCCGAAACTTTTGCCTGCCTCGCTGCTTGGCACGGGCGCATCCCTGCGGGCTCGCCCCTGCCGTTACGCCGATCTCAAACATAGGAAGCGTTCCTCTTCCATGCAGCCCTCCCCCATCGAACGCGTTCGTTTTTTAAAGAGCCTCGCCTGGCTTACGGCGTGCCTGACGATCACAGTTCTGCTTACAGGGTGCGGCGAAGCCACATCCGGAGGAGGCCCCTCTGCCTTTACCCCGGAAAGCCTGCCGGCGTCTGCCGGGGACGACGAGCGCGCGCGGGCGATCGAGCTTCTGGATAAAATGCAGCGAACGACGTTCGACAGCGCCTTCGTCCAACTGCAGAACTACGCATTCACCCGGACCGTCCGGACGGAGCGACGCAACGGCCCCGCCGGTCCCGACGCGTTTCGGGAACGTACCCTGACGTACACGCCGGACGATGGTTCGGCCTTCCGCGTTGAGTCCATCCGGGCCGACTCGAGCGGGTCCTTCGATGCGTCGGTCCTCGGGCGCTTCGCTCCGTCGTCGGACCCGGACGGCATCCCCACCAACCTCGCCGCGCAGGCGTTCCCGGAGGAGCCGCCGTATCTGGCAGAGCGGAAACGGGAAGCGTTTCACTACAACGTGCGCTCGGACACCTACGAAGGCGTACCGGTCGATGTCGTCGTCGTACAGGCTCGCAACGGGGATTCCGGCCCCGAACAGAGCGCGCGTTTCGCCGAGCTTACGCTGCATCACGACACCCATCAGTTGCTCGCCGCCCACACCGTCTACACGGAACGAACTCTTCTCTACGCCCAGGACACCGTTTTTCGCATTCTCCTCCGCCGTGCCGGCGGCGAGACGTGGCTTCCCCGGGAAACGGAGTTTCGCGCACTGCTGGATATGATCCTACGCGATCCGCTCGAGATCGCGACCCGGTCGACCTACTCGGAGCTGACCGCTTCCTGATCCCGCCCGGCGGATTCTCCGACCTGTGCCATCACCGGAATCGACCCGATTCATGGACGTCTCCTCCCTTCAGGATCGCCTCAACACGCAGCGGCTCGGCCGGTCGATGCGACTGCACGAGCGCGTCGAGTCCACCAACACGGAGGCTGCGAACTGGGCCCGGGACGGCGCGCCGGAGGGGGCCGTCGTGGTCACCGAGTTTCAGTCGGCGGGACGCGGGCGGCACGGGCGGTCCTGGTCCGCCGCTCCGGGGCGGAACGTGATGCTGTCGGTCGTCCTGCGCCCAAACCTCGCGCCGGATGAACTCGGGCGGATCACCATCGCGGCCGGCGTCGCCGTCGCCAACACCGTGGACGCGTTCATAGCGCCTCATCCCGTGGCGATCAAGTGGCCCAACGACATCATGATCGACGGGCGCAAGACCTGCGGCATGCTGCTGGAAACCTCGTTCGGACGGTCATCCGGCCCGACGCCCGAGGCGGTCATTCTCGGGATCGGGCTCAACGTAAACCAGACGGACTTTCCCCCGGAACTGGAAGAGGGCGCCACATCCATGCGGCTGTCCATTGGTCGGACACTGCCTCGCACAGCGGTCCTCGTTCACCTCCTACAGGAGCTGGAGACCTGGTACGAAGCCACGCTGGCCGGCGAACCGGTGCATTCGACGTACGAGGAACGGCTGGCGCGCCGGGGCGAACGGGTCACGCTCCGCTTTGCCGGAACGGACCGAACCGTGTCCGGTACGGTCCGCGGCATCACACCCAGCGGGGCACTCCGCCTGGTGAACGCCTCCGGCGAGCACATACTGCACGCCGGTGAGGTGACCAGCCGGCCAACGCATGTTGAGAACTGAACGGTTGAAAACTGAACGGTTGAGAACGGAGCCCGACCGGTGCACCGGTCCCGCCTTTCCCCTTGATCGCTTTGCCCTGATCGTACGACGCCCGCCACCGCATGGACGCCGACCCCGAAGCCGCGTTTCTCGCCCTCGATGTCGGAAACAGTGCCGTCAAAGGCGGTCTGTTCGTCGGCGACGAGCTGGCGCGCATCTTCCACGTCGAGGTGAACCTGAGCGAGCCGAGCAGCGAAGCGGCCGGGGATGCCTGGATCCGCGCACTGCGCCCGCACCTGGCGGACGCCGACGTCTCCGACATCGGCCTGGCGTCGGTCGTCCCGGAGGCCATCCCGGTGGCCGAGCAGGCCGTCCGCACGCTGACGGGCGCAGACGTCGTGACCGTGGACGCGGACATGCCCTTACCCTTCGAGATGGCGTATGATACGCCGCAGACGCTGGGCGCAGACCGGCTCGCCGCGGCCGCAGCCGCGTGGGTTCGCCACCGCGGACCTGCATCCGAGCGCCGCAGCGTGGTCGCCGTGGATGCCGGCACCGCGGTCACGTACGACGTGGTCGATGCCGGCGGCACCTACCGCGGCGGCGCCATCGCCGCCGGACCCGTCCTCATGCAACGAGCCCTCCGTAGCGGCACTGCACAGCTTCCGACCGTTCCGCTCGTCTTCCCCGACCAGGTCATCGGCCGCTCCACGCGCGACGCCATGCAGAGCGGCATCATGTGGGGCTTCGTGGACGGCGTCCGCGGCATGCTCGACCGGCTGGCGTCGACGCTCGAGGACCCGCCGGTCGTCCTTCTCACCGGCGGCTGGAGCCCGATCCTCGCCGACCACCTCGACGGCGTCGACGACATCGTCCCCCACCTCGTGCTCGATGGCGTCCGCATTCTGGTACAGGGAAGTCGCGAGAATCGCCCAGCCTGAGCGTAGAGCAGCCCGCCAACAGCGACATGGTCAGAAGTACAGGCCGAGGTTCATGTTGAAGGCGACGTTCCATTCCTCGCTCCCCTCCGCGAGCGCGGACCCGAAGTCACTCGCCGGCAGGGAGAACGGATGGTTTCGCGTCACAAGGAAATCTGTGTAGATAAAGAGCGGTCCGGCCGACGTGAGTATACCGGTGATGTTGGACGCGCCGTCGACCCAGGCGTCGGGCGCCTTGTCGTGGTAGCTGACGTCGTTGTAGAAGCGAAAGCGGGAGATCGGCCCGAGATCGACGGGCAGGTTGTAGGCGAGTCCGCCGGAATAAAAGCGGCCCTTGCTGGCCACGCGGTAAGGCGCGTTGTAGGCCGCCATCACCACGGCGTCTCGACCGGGCCCGGTGGTACCGGGCGGACGCATTTCGTACCGGATAAGACCCAGACGAAGGTTGAAGCGGCCGTACTGACCGTCGAGGTCGACCGAGGTGGCCCAGTGCCGCTCCGTTCCGGTCGTGGACCGGTTGTACAGCTGGCCGGTCTGCCCAGACACGGAGAACGTGGTCGACGTGCCGCCGGCCTCCAGGGTGTAGGCGACCTTCCCGTTAAACTGGTTGATTTCCTGGTTGAAACGATCCGCTTCCAGCCCGGCGTAGCCGAGATCGTCCGTCGTGGCAGGGACGACGTCGAACGAGTACCGGGCGAACGTCGTCCCGCCGGCGAAGCCCGTCTGTTCGGCATTCATGTAGTAGGCCCCGATCAACGTCCAGTTGCCCGGGGTGTAGCGCACCTTCAATCCGGCATCGTAGTCGTCCTCAAACCCGGCGTAGTAGGCCAGGTTGAAGAACCAGGAGTTGGAAAAATAGGGCTGCACGCCGAAGGGCACCTGATGCACGCCGACGCGAACATCGAGATCATCCTGCACCTCGTAGCCTGCGTATCCCGAATGGAGAAACCGGTACCCCGCGTAAAACCGGTACTCTGCCGAAAAGAACAGATCGCCGTAGGTGCCGTCGGCATTCACGCGGAACGTGTCGAACGTGAACTCCCCCGTTTTCTGCCGATTCGTCCGGTCAAACTCTTCAAACAGTACGTTGAACCGGAGCGCGCCCCCGAGGTCCAGGTCCAGTTCGGGTTCGACGTCGGCACTGTCTGCAGCGACGGAATCACCGGGCGCGGCCGCTATCACCGGGTCGGGCGACCTCTCGCCGCCGTCCGCCGCGGCGGGAAAGGCCATCGTCAGGAAAAGGAACGCGGGGATCCAGGAAACGGGCAGAAGCGAGGTGCGCATGCGGGCAGTGGAGAGGGTAAGGACGTCGAGCAGGTGAGAACAGCCCCCTCCGCGGGTGGAAGCGGACCGGTGGTCAGGGGCTTATTCCGCTTCGGAGAGCCATTCGGAGACCACGTCCGGATGACGCCCGATCCACGAGCGAGCGGTGGCAAGAGGATCTTCCTGACCGGGACGGAAGGCGCTCATCAGGCTTTCCATCTCGCGCTCACCGAGGTGCATTCGTTCGAGCAGGTGGAGCACGTCGGCCGGCAGGGTCTCGCGGCCATTCGGTCGAAGCAGCTTCCGGATCTGTTCGGGTTCGCCGAAGACATCGGTGTCGCCCGTTGTCGCACCATCGAGATACCGGAGGTCGAAGCGTCCCCACATCCAGTGCGGTCGCCAGCCGGTGATCACGATCGGCTCGTTGCGGTCGATGGAGCGCTGCAGGGCCGTCACCATCGCCGCGTCACCGGACGGCACCACCTGGAAGCCGTCGAGATCGTTGGCCGCCAGCACCTGTCGGGTCTGCTCATTAATGGCTGCGCCCGACTCGATACCGATGATTTCGCCGTCCAGTGCGGTTTTCAGATCCGCCAGGTCCCGGATCGATGTTGCCTCGACGTAGTCCGGCACCACCAGGCCGACGGTCGTGCTGTCGTACACGGGACCGAGGTCGACGATGCGGTCCCCGAATTCCTCCCAGAGCGGGCCGTGAGTAACCGGGAGCCATGCGTCCACGAAGGCATCCACGTCGCCTTCCGCCACGGCGCTGAACGCCATCGCCGCCCCGCCGGCCTGCGTGAGCTGGACGTCGCGACCGAGGCTGTCCTCGATGACGGCCTGCAGCACGTGTGTCATGGCGATCCCCTCCGTCCAGCTAACGTAGACGAGGGCAACCGGCTCGTCTTCCCCCGAACCGTCTCCACCGCACCCGGCGATCAACAGGGCGGTGACGAGGATGAACGTGGCCGCGAGGGCGTGCAGCCGGGTTGATATGGGCGTCATGAACGTTCAGAAGGCGATCATTGATAGACACGGTCGACGCGTCGGGCGGTGCGTCATGCAGGGTTCCAGGCGACGTGCTCTTCGTACGTCGTCAGCACGTCGCGGATCAGGGCGTCTTCGGACCACCCTGCAACGTTCTTGCGCTCCCGGTTGCCGTTGACATGAACCTCCGCGCGGTGGCGGCGGGGCTCGTCGTCGGTGACGTTGATTTCGGGAAAAGCAAAATTCGGCACGCGCACGGTTCGGGACTTGACCGCGTAGGTGAACGGGTCGGTGTCGGCATCGGTCTGCAGCACGATGCCCGTCTCTTCCTCCTCCTGATACACGTCCACTCGTTCGACGAACGGGGCGAGCTCATCAGCAAGCGTCCGAAACGCCTCTGGTGCGGTCGTCTGCACGAAGGTGGTCACCGATGCCGGGGAGGCGGCAACGGGCGCGTCGGGGCGAAAGAGGCGGCGCAGGTGGGCGGTCCAGTCGGTAGACATTGCGGGGTTGCTGCGGTGAAAATCTTCGGGTCACGCGGGTACGTCCTCGGACGCCCGCTCGGATGGGATGGATCGTTGCGCGGCCTCCCGGTCACGACGCCGGGACGGCCCGTCCTCGTTTCGAGATCGCTGGTGGCGGGGGAGCGGGACGCGGTCACGACGAAGGCCCTGAAGCAGACCGTAGCACATGATGAGGAGCACGAACGTAAAGGGAAGGGCTGTCGTGATGGCAGCCGTCTGCAGGGCCTGCAGGCCGCCTGCGAGAAGCAACACCGAGGCCACGGCACCCTCCGTTACCGCCCAGAAAATGCGCTGCGCGACCGGCGGATCGTGTTCGCCTCCGGAGGTGATGATGTCGATCACGAGCGAGCCGGAGTCGGACGAGGTGACGAAAAAGGTGATGACAACGAAGGTCGCAATCCCGGAACTAACGACGGCGAACGGAAACTCCCCCAAAAGGGCAAACAGCGCCGTCGGGATGGACGTCTGAGCAGCTTCCTGCACGGCGCCGCCCGTCCCGTTCAGGATCATCTCGATGCCGGTGTTACCGAACAGGGTGAGCCACAGGAAGGTGATCAGCGTCGGCACCAGCATGACGCCCGAGACGAACTCTCGAATCGTCCGGCCGCGTGAGATGCGCGCGATGAACATTCCGACGAACGGGGACCAGGCGATCCACCATGCCCAGTAAAAAAGCGTCCACGAACTCTGCCAGTCTGACTCCGCAAACGGGTACGTGCGGAAGGTCATCGACACAATATTCTGGAGGTAGTTGCCCAGATTCTGCACGAAGGCGTCCATCAGAAAGACGGTCGGCCCGACGGCAAAGAGGAACAGCAGGAGAAGAACGCCGAGGCCAAGGTTCAACTCGCTGAGCCGGCGAATGCCGCCGTCGAGGCCGAGGACGACGCTAATGGTCGCCATCCCGGTGATCCCGGCGATGAGCGCGAGTTGCACCCAGACGGCTTCCGGGATGCCGATCAGGAAATGGAGCCCGACATTTACCTGCATCACGCCGAGGCCGAGCGACGTGGCCACGCCGAACATGGTCCCGAGCACCGCGAACGTGTCGACGCTGTGGCCGATGGGGCCGTAGATGCGGTCCCCGACGAGGGGGTAGAGCGCCGACCGGAGGGTGAGCGGCAGATCGTGCCGGTAGGAAAAGTACGCGAGGGAGAGGCCGACGACGATGTAGATGGCCCAGGCGTGCACGCCCCAGTGGAAGAACGTGACCTGCATCGCCTCGCCGGCGGCTGCCACGGTGCCGCCCTCGCCGCCACCGGGCGGGCTCAGGAAGTGAAGGACGGGTTCAGCCACGCTGTAGAACAGAAGCCCGATGCCCATGCCTGCGCTGAAGAGCATGGCGAACCAGCCGGTGTAGCTGTAGTCGGGTTCGCTGTCATCCGGCCCGAGCTTGATCCGGCCGTACGGGCTCACGGCCAGACCGATGGCAAAGAGAAGGAAGATGCCAACCGCCAGCGTGTAGAACCAGCCGGTGTACGCCGTGATGGAGCTCTGGACGGTCGAAAAGATGCTCTGGGCCGTGTCCGTAAATACGGCACCAAAGAGAACGAACGCCAGAATCAGCGCGGCCGAGGTGTAGAACACCGGGCCGTTTACGACGAAGCGAGAATCATTCTGCGCAGACGTCGCCTGGGCGGATTCGTCCATGAAGGCGGGTTGGAGGGTCGGGCCAGAGAGAGACTACTTTTCACAGTAACAATGGCCTAACGGGAGCCACCCCGGGAAGATGAGCGGTTTTCGCAACGATTGGGGATTTCGTTAACGGTTCCGGGTTATGGGTTCCGAGTAATGGGTTCCGGGCGTTTTGCTCGATACTGTGCGTACTGCCGGACCGGAGCGATCGAACTGGCAAACGCCTCAACGCCCACACATACAAACCCTTACACATACAAACCCTTACACATACAAACATACGGACTTTCAGACCTTCATAACCTGTTTGGCGGCTGTATTTCTAAGACGTACGTGCAGCCGTTCATGCCTATTCACAGGCGTGACGGTGATCCTTCAACACCGACGCGGTCGTCACGGTGCGCAAGATCAATCGAGCCTCGTGATGCAAGCGTCGCGAGGACCGACCGTCGGGAGGTCCGTACCGTTGGATTGCCGAAGGCTGTCCGCCAAACAGGTTCTCAAACCTTCAAACCCTCACACATTCACACGCCCCCCACGGGAAACCGTCATGCCGTTTTCGGGGGGCCGGCGTCGCCGGCGCGGCCGCCGAGGCCCTGCGTGACCCGATCCAGGAAGATGGCCAGAATGACCACCGCGAGGCCGCTTTCAAATCCCAGACCGATCTTCAGCTGGGTGACGCCTGTCAGCACATCCTGCCCGAGGCCGCCGGCCCCGATGAGAGCGGCGATCACAACCATCGACAGGGCGAGCATGATCGTCTGATTGATGCCGGCAAGAATCGTCGGCATCGCGACCGGGAGTTCGACCTTCCACAACTGTTGCCACGGCGTAGCCCCGAACGCTTTGGACGCTTCGACCACCTCCACCGGCACCTGCCGTATGCCGAGACCGGTCAGGCGAACGACCGGCGGCATCGCAAAGATAACGGTCGCGAGAACACCCGGAACGGCCCCGATTCGAAAGAGAAGGACCGCCGGGATGAGGTATACAAACGCAGGCATGGTCTGCATGAAGTCGAGCACCGGACGCAGCAGCCGGTGGATCCAGGTTCGTTTTGCCGCCGCGATGCCGAGCGGGATGCCGAGGATCAGCGCGATGGTCGTCGACGCCAGCACGAGGGCGAGCGTCTCCATCGTCGCCGTCCAGAGTCCCATCCCGTACGCAATCAGCGACATTCCCGCGGCGGTAAACAGCGCCACGCCCCGCCCGGCGAGCCACCAGGCCAGTGCGGCGAAGGCGGGAATCCACGCCCAGGCGGGGAGTAGCATCAACCCTGCTTCCAGCGCCTCGACCATTGCGCGGACGCCGACACCGATGCTGTCCAGCAAGGGGCCCAGGTTCGTTCGCACCCATTCCAGATATTGTTCGAACACCCCGCCGATATCCATGATCGAAGAGAAGGTCTGGGGAAAGCAAAGAAAGCGAGGGACAAGCTCAGTCCGCCCCGTCGAGCAGCTGTGCGATCGCCGCGGGCGTGATGGTCCCGACCGCACGGCCATTATCGGTTACCCGGTGCGTCCCGTCCCGCAGCACACGCGCCATCACGGCGCCGAGGGCTGTGGATGCCTCGACCTCAGGGAGCGCCCCGTCCGTCTCCTCGGCGTCCCGACCGGCGAGGTCGCCTGCTCTCAGCGCGCGGGTGCGATCGACGTCGGCGACGAAGTCGCGAACGTACGGGGTCGCGGGTTCAGCAAGAACGTCGACCGGAGCACCCGTCTGCACGACGGTCCCGCGCTCCATGATCGCCAGGCGATCCGCGATCCGAAAAGCCTCGTCGACGTCGTGCGTGATGAACACAATCGTCCGGCGCCGCGCACTCTGTAGCCGCATCAGTTCGTCCTGAAGCTCCCGGCGAATCAGCGGATCCAGTGCACTGAAAGGCTCGTCCATGAGCAGGATGTCGGGATCGGTCGCCAGCGCCCGGGCAAGACCCACCCGCTGCTGCATCCCACCACTGAGTTCTTCGGGCCGCTTGTCCGCGTAGCCGTCCAGTCCGACCTGTGCGAGCGTCTCCGCCACACGCCGTTCGCGCTCCTCCGGCCCGACGCCGCTCACCTCCAATCCGAAGGCGACGTTTCCCGCGGCCGTTCGATGTGGAAACAGGCCGAACTGCTGAAAAACCATCGTGAGGCGCGTGCGGCATACCTCCCGAAGCCGTTCCCGCGACATCGCCGTCAGCTCTTCCCCGTCAATGTAGACGTGTCCGCGCGTCGGCACGACCAGTCCATTCAGGCAGCGGAGGAGCGTCGATTTGCCGCTGCCCGAGCGGCCCATGACGACGAACGTTTCGCCCTCCCGGACCGACAACGAGGCGTCGCGAACGGCCACGGTGCTGCCGGTACGATCGAGAATCTCGGCTTTGGTCGCACCGTCATCCAGCATCGACAGCGCCGGCTCGATGTCATCACCAAAGACTTTCGTTAAACCGTCTACGGAGATCAGTGACACGCGACAGGCGTGGAGTTGTGGAGGTCGATGATCGAAGATCGGTCGTCCGGCACCTGCTCCGGGGCGATGCATTTTTCGGCTGTGCAACGCCGACCCGAGACAACCCGCGCGCGGCCGGCTACAGGGCGTTCACGATGCCGACGACGCCGGTCCGGATCATGGCGATAGCGATGGCGGCGAGGAAGAGGCTTGCGACCTTTCCGATGGCGCGGGACGCTCCGGCGCCAATATACGAAATCACCGCCGGACCGAAGAAGAAGAGCGTGAAGCTGACGATCAGGTTGGCGATGAGAGCGACGACCGTGGGCAGATAGCCGTACCCTTCCTGCAGCACGAGGATCGTGGTAATCGCAGCCGGACCGACCGTCAGCGGCGTCCCGAGCGGCACGACACCCAGATCCTCCATGGCGTCGGCCCCGCTGTTGGACTGCGTTTTCCGCGTCAGGTTGCTGAAGAGAAGGTCCGTGATACTGAGCACCAGCAAGATGAGGCCGCCACCGATGCGGAGGTCATTGACGGTGATGCCGAGTGTGTCGAAAATCACGCGCCCGGCAAGAACGATGACGAGGGCGATGGCGAACGCGGTTGAGATGGCGCGACGGACGAGGGAGCGGCGATGTTTGACACTCATCCCTTCCGTCATGCCGATGAAGAGCGGCAGCACGCCGATCGCATTCATCGCAACGAAAAGCGACAAAAACGGCTCGACGAAGTCCGTGAGGGCCAGGTCCAGATCCATGAAGGGGGAGAGCAGCGCGCGGGGTAATGGGAGGCGTGGTCACGAGGTTCGGAACGTCCTGACGCACCGATCCATCGGCACTTCGTTCCCGGAGCCGAACATCCCTCATGCTATCCTACCGGAATCTCATTTCATCCCGAGCTGCAGTGACGATTTACCCGAAGATCGGCGACACATAGCTTCCCGCATTCTGCAATAGCCCGACGGCCGTACCGAAGACGAAAGTGATTGCGGTCATGTAGAGAAAGGCGATCATGAACGTCAGTCCCAGCGACCGCAACCATCCCCCCCCATACGCTCGCTTGAGTGCGGCGACGAGGTACAGAAACAATCCGCCGTAGATGACAATCCGGGTCGGCGTCAGGATCCATGAGGCGACCTCGGACAGCTCCAGCGCGAGATCCAGGCTCACGAACGCAAGCGCGAATGCGTGGAGGTGCAACGAGAACACCACGTGGTGGGCGTAGGGCTCGTGGAGGTACACAAAGCTGAGGATGAGTGCGAAGATCGGGACGAGCAAAAACATCACCTTGGCCGCATTCTGAAGCAGCGTCTTGAGGGCTTCGACGTCGTCCATCTCCCCCTCCTCTGCGCCTGATTCGCTCGCCCCCTCCTGTGCAGCCGAACCGCGGGCCGGCGGCGCACTGCCAGTATCCAGTCCCGGCACTTCTTCATCGGCGGGGAGAATCGCGGATTTCGGCACATTCAGCACGACAGCGGTGTCGCCGCGTACCGCCTGTACCACGATGTCGACGCCAAGGGAGTCCTCCACGGCACCGAGTCGCTCGGCCCATCGCTCGGTCTCCGGTGAGGACCCGGGCTCGGATCTCGAGGCGCCGTGGAGCTCTGTCGCGCGGGACACCACTCCGACCGGGCGCAGCGTTCCGTCCACGAGGCTATCGACCGTCGAAGGACGAAGCGTGACCTCGAGTCGCACCTCGCCGGAGCCTACGCCGCGGCGTGCCTGCTCGGCGTCCACGACAGACTCCGGCAGTCCCTGAACCTCCAGCACCACGAGCGAATCGCCGCGCACTTCCTCAATCACGATGGAGTCACGGAGGACCTCAGGGAGGGTCGTCGACAGCGAATCCTGCAGGGCCTCGTCCCGGTCGACGTCCGAATCGTCGGCCCGTGATGGTAGCGAGTCGTCCGCGGCGGCCTCCACGTAAATGGCACGGGGAAGCAAGCTGTCGACCGGGATCTGTCGGGCGTAGAGGCTGTCAACCGTCGTTCGGTGGACCTGCACGTCGATCTCTTCAGACTCGATCTGGCTCATCCAGTCTGGAACGAAGGCTGCGAAGAGCAGAAAGAAGGCGAAGCTCGACACCAGGTAGAGCCGAATGGGCGGGATGAAGTCGGCACGGCGACCGGCAAAATAATGCGCTGAGAGCGCACCGGGGGCGAAGCAGAGCAGACGAAGCGTCCGCATGATCCGCGAGTCGACCTCAAACACGTGGTCGAAGAACCGCTGCACGAGAAGACGGATGGACGGCTCCTGCACCTGGTGCCGCTGGCCGCAAAGGTGACAGTACCGTCCTTTGAGCGGCGTCCCACAATTGCGGCACTCGTCCGTCTCGTCTCGCCGGCTGGCGAGGTCGGGAGTGGCATCGCGGACAAAGGTTTGCCTCCACCGAAGCCAGAGATCGCGCGGCATGATGACGCCGCGTTGCCACAACAGGAGGCCGGCAACCCCGACCAGTAGAAGGACGGCGACGGCGGCCCAGAGACCCTGCGACGTGAGCCCACCCACCAGAGCGGCGGCTATCGCGCCGACCGTGGCTGCATGCAGCGCGGCGGCTCGCTCGATACCATCGTCCACCACAAGGATCAGCGCAGGTAGCAGGCCGCCCCCGACTGCGTACAGCACGAGCGACGATGCTCCCGGCGACGGAATGTCCGGGTCCAGGAACATGGCAACATACGGCAGCGCGACGGGGAGCAGCGCGGCGACAACCGCCAGCCCCGGCGCAATCGGCCGGCCCGCGATATGCCAGCCCCCGCAGCGGGACCAGGTCCCCTGTAGCAGGTACCCCCGGATGCCTTCTGCGCTGACAGCGTGGACGAAAGCGACGAGGATGATCGTCACCAGCGTACCGTCGAAGGGAAGCGCCCCGGCATGTCCGACTCCTCGCGCCAGCCCCCAGAGCGTCGCGACCGTGATCGCCGCAGCGAGCATTCCGCTCCCCCAACGGCGCCACCGAATGCGGGGACCGGCCAGCACGCTCCGGAGCGTCCGCCGGTGGAAGGTACGCACGCATACACCGAGGGTCGCCATTAGCATGACCTGGGCCCAGCCTGCCGCCTGTAGCAACAGACCGATCGAGTGCTCCTCAATGGTCTCCCCAAACGACGACCCAAACCCTCCGTCATGAACATCCAGCGTGATGACGACAGCAAGACCGGCCATGACCGCGCCGCCGAAAAGGTACGTCGCGAGCGTGTAGGCCATACGCAGGAGCGTCGTACGACCGATGTCGCCCTGTCGAAGGTAGGAAAAGCGATCCATTGTGACTGATAACGGTCAACACCAACAGGCGGAACGCAGCGACGCTACCGACTACAACTGCTCCACCGTATATCCGCGGTCGCGCAGCATCTGCGTCACGCTTTCCTCGCCGACGAGGTGTCCCACGCCCACGACAACCAGGACTGTTTTTTCATCTTGCATGAGGTCCTCGATCGGTGCAATCCAGTTGCGGTTGCGACGCACAAGCACGTGCTCGCGAACGGCCGGAAACTCATCCATCCCCTCGTTCATGACGCGGGCGATGCGTTCGACGTCGCCCGCCTTCCACCCTTCCATGATGCGCGCCACCTGATCGAGGGAGGCGGACAGGTTCTCGAGGGAATACCGGAGGTAGGCATCCGGGTCGCCCGAAGATGCCGCCGAGAGAATGTCGATTTGCTCACGGAGCGTTTCGAGGCCGACGACCTCTGCGCCGCTCTCGCGGGCCTTCTGGTAAACGTGCTGGTCAATGCCCAGCGACATCTGGTAGCCGCTCCGCTGCATCACCGCCGACGTGACCATCAGGCTCGCCAGCCAGGGACGCATCTTTCGTACCTGCGCCTCGGGGACGGCGAGGGTGTCGATGGCCGACTGGAGAAGCGCGTACGTGCTGTCCGATACGGCCTGCTGCAGGGTGCTGTCGCTCTGGTACATGCCGGCTCCAAGCATCATCGGGGCGGCGGCCTGCATCGAGTCGAGATCGACCTCGAAGGCGACTTTCTCAGCCCGCTCGATCACGTGCTGGATGGTGGGAGCGAGCGGGTAGGCGTCCGGGCGAAGCAGGTGAACGGATCCCAGCATGTGCAGGGTGTCCGCGCCGGAGGTGACGCGCCAGAGTGGATGCTCCGCCTCGGTGGAATCGGTTGAGGCCGCTGCATCCGTCGCAGGCTGTCCGGCGGCCGGCGATGCACTCACCCCGAGCGCCGTCACCACGAACAGAGCAACCACAGAGGCGACGAGCGAAACGCGATGGAAGGACAGGGTACGATCAGGCATAGCAAAGGGAGATGGGGGAAAGCATAGCGTTCGGCTCGCGATCATCGGCCGCGGTCGGTACGGAAAAGACACGACCTGTATGCGCAAAACGCAAGGGACCGGGGAATGGGTACATGCCCGGGTCGACGCTGCCGATGCTCACAGGTCCTTTTCCCCGTCTACAAATGGACATTCTCCTTGAACACGAGTCCCTCTGCGGCGCCGGTTGTACGGAATGAGACCAAGATGAGAAATATGTTTGGATAATGTGCGAACGTATGACATAAGGGTGTCACCCCGGTCGTCGTATCCTTCAAACGCAATGGATAAGACCGCCTTCCACACCGGCCATCGACCGGTCTTGACCTATGAAACCGTATGCCACCTCCCGTTCCGCGTCTCCCGTCCATTTTCTCCGGACGGCCTCCCCGGCGACGTCTCTGAGCCCGACGGTTCGCGAGGCGACCGCGTTCTACGCCCCGCCGTACGACGACGACCTTGACGATGCCTTTCTCTGGAACCTGGTCAAGTATCTGGGGCCGGTATCGGACCTGCACCTGACGCGTAGCGGATCCGCCTCACTGTTCATAATCGAGACGCCGGCGCGCACGCAGCAGCACCCAGACTTAGGAGGACGCCGACGGATCGGATTCCTCCTCCGGTCCGATGCAGTTGGCGAGGCGAATGCCCCGTCATCGATCGACGCCGATGCCCTCCGTCGCCTCGACGTTCACGAAGTGTACGTGCTACGCGAGGCCGACGTCACGCATCGGCTGCCCGACGTACTGTTCATCATCTCCCGCTGGGTCGACGGACTCTTCAGCGAGCGGGGGCGCACGAACCTGGAGCGGCTCGCGACGGGGGCGGCTCACGACGTGTCGATGCATCCGAGCGATGACCGGGTCTGCCTCTCCTATTCCGATGAGGCTCCGGCGGCTTCGCTCCGCCTCGACGCCCCCGTCGCCGTACCCGCCGAGGTCGTCGTCTGCCGCCATCGCCTTCGGCGCCGCCCGGGGACCAACCGCCCGCAGCGAGGCGTCCCACCGCGTCGCCGGTACCGACGGAGCGCCTGAGTGAGACGGCCGGCACGACGAGGATGCACACACGTACGTATCGTACCTTGTCGCACAATCATGTTGGCGTCAAATCCGGGGCGCCGGTTGCGGCTCGACCGTAGAGATCCGCATCGGCCGGTTCCCCTGTCCGAACCCGCATATCCCTCACCATCACGCAGATCGCCATGTCCGTCTATCGCACGCCCGACGAACGGTTCGATCATCTGTCCGGGTACGACTTCGAGCCGCACTATCTGCACATCGAGGGCCCGAACGGGGAAGACCTTCGGACGCACTACGTCGACACCGACCCGTCCGACGGCACCGGCCGACCCGTCGTCTGCCTGCATGGGGAGCCGACGTGGAGCTACATGTATCGGAACGTGATTCCGCCGCTCACCGAATCGCACCGCGTCATTGCGCCGGACTTCGTCGGGTTCGGGAAATCGGACAAACTGACCGACCGCGAGGCGTACAGCCTGGACCTCGGCATCTCGCAGCTTCACGCCCTGATGGAGGCCCTCGACCTCGCCGGCGTGACGCTCGTCGTCCACGACTGGGGCGGCCTGATCGGGCTCGCCTACGCGGCGCACTACCCCGAACGGATCGGGCAACTCGTCATCCTGAACACATTTCTCCCGGTCGGGGATGAAAGTGAGATGTCGAGGGGCTTCCTCGCCTGGCGACGCTTCGTCGAACGGACGCCGGACCTTCCCGTCGGCACCGTCGTGGAGCGTGCAATTCAGGACAACACGGCCTGGAATGAGGACATAAAAGCCGCGTACGATGCCCCGTTTCCGACGTCAGACTCCAAGGCCGGAGCCGCGGTATGGCCGCTTCTGGTACCCACGACGCCCGACAGCGCCTTTGCCCAAACCATGCAGCGAACGCGAGAACGGCTGTCGCGATGGACGAAGCCGTCGTTCGTTCTTTTCGCACCGGACGACCCGATCCTGGGCGGGGCGCACGAGTTCTTCCGCGCTCTTCTCCCGACCGCAAACAACCAGCCGGAGGTCTTTCTCCCGGATACCGGTCACTTCGTTCCGGAAGAACGGGGCGCGGACGTCGCGGAGCACATCCTGGACTTTCTCGATCGAGCAGAAGCCGGCGACCAGACCAAGAATCCATCGATACCGGGGTCTCCGGAATGATCGTCGATCACCGGCCGGAGAACGGGTGCCGCCACGTACCGAATTGTCCGAGATCGTCATGCTTTCCGTCTAAACTAATTCTGGCGGGGACGATTCGGTATACCTGACACCGATCATCCACTTCCGCTTGTTCGATCGCCCACAGTCCGGACGGCGGGAGACATCATGCGTGCAGCACCAGTCGTTCGTCTATGGCCAGTCCCTCATCCTCAGGTACCGAATCGCTGACGGTTCAGCTTCCTCCTCCCCACGCCGAGTGGATCCGCAGGCAGGCGGAACGGCACGACGTGACCGCCGCCCGGGTCATCCAGCAGCTTGTGGAGAACCAGCGGCGCCGTGACGCCGATCGCTCGACGCCGGATGTACAGGACGAGCCGGAGGAGAGCCTTGCCGACAACCTTCGTTCCGCGAGCGAACGCTTGCGCGATCTGGTGGACCGGGCTGAGTCGCTTGATGAGGATTCCGGCGACGTCCTCAATCGCATCGAGGCGCGGCTGAACGATCAACTCGATGACGAAAACGCCCACAATGAAGACGCCGACGACGATGCTCAGTCTATGTTCGATCTGATGGACGAGTAAGAGCCGCGTCCGGGGCCGCCCCTTCGGATCCACCTCCACGTCTCTTCCGGACACGGGCCGCTTCTTCATCGGCGCCGCGCATCCCCCGCAGCAATTCACGAAACGAAACGCCGCAGGGACCGTGAACGCCTCCGCTCTTGACCGTCACATGACCGTCAAGGTTGTTCACGTTGATCAAGGTCGGATCCATCCATTGCGTTCATGAGTGCACCGGCGTACCTGAGTGCCGACGAAGCCGCAGATCGTCTCGACATTACGAAGAACACGCTGTACGCCTACGTTAGCCGCGGGCTGATTCGATCGAAGCCCGGACGCGGCCGGACGCGCCGGTACGACGCCCGTGACATCCAGCGACTGGCCGATGGCTCCTCCCGAACCGCGGGTGCAACGACGAATGAGACGGGGAAAAACGGGACACGCTTTGCCTCGGCGCTGGTCACGATCGACGACGGTCGGCTTTACTACCGCGGACAGGATGCCTGCCGCCTCGCGCGCTCGCACGACTTCGACGAGGTCACGTGCCTTTTCTGGCGTCCCGACGACGCCCATGACGATGAAGGGGCGACCGGACGCATTTCACCCGGTGGACGCGGCGATACGGTAACCATCCCCCCGGACGTCTATCTCATGGCCCCGCTTCTGTCGGGGCTGACGCCGCTATCGCGCATGCAGAGCCTGCTCGCGATCGTGCAGGACGACGACGCCCGCGCGTTCGACCTCTCGCGTGCGGGAAGCATACGCTCCGGCCAGCGCATCGTCGCCACGCTGGCTGCTTCCGCCACGGCATCAGACACGGTGCCAAAGGCGGAGCATGTGCCTCACATCCTGTGCTCCCGGTGGGAGCGGACCACCACCGCTGCCCTCCGCACGATCCAGGCCGCCCTCATCGTCAGTATGGGACACCCCCCGACGACGGTCACGCTCGCCGCCCGTAGCACCGCGGCCTCGGGCTCGTCTCCGTACGGCGCGGTGGCAGCCGCGCTCGCGGCCCTGGGCGGCCGGAATGAAACGGGCGAAATTCGCCGCGTCGACGCCCTCTTCCGAGAGGCCGGCGCGCCGGATCGACTGGCCGAGACCATCGCCGACCGACAGCACCGCGGCGACGACGTGCCCGGGTTCGGACATCCACGCTACCCGAGCGGTGATCCGAGAGCCCGCGTCATCCACCGTATGCTCCGCTCGCACTACCCGTCGTCAGAGGGCACCGCGTTTACCGTCGCCGCCGACCGGGCGGGCCCGGATCTGCTCGGCCGGCCTCCGTCCCTCGTTCTGTCGCTGGTCGCCCTCGCCCGTGCGCTCGATCTCACGGACCGCGCGCCCCACGTGCTCCTCGCCGTCGCCCGATCGGTCTCGTGGATCGCCCATGCGATGGAGGAATACGCCGC
>NZ_DAXETW010000045.1:0-17203 GCF_051155795.1 Longibacter sp. | reverse complement strand
TGCGGAGGCATGTGCCGCGGGTCATCCTCCCGGGCGGGCGTCTTGAATGGCCCAAGATGCGCCCCGTACACTTTGAGCCCTTGATAATGCACAATCCGCTGAAGTCGCGGGCAGTGCTGGTCGAGGGCTGCGACGAGGTTTTTGAGCATCTTCAGGTTCGGAGCCACCTCATCCGAGAGCGTCGACCGCGGCTGATACGCAGCAAAGAATACGTGCGTCGTCTCCGGAACGGCAGCGAGCGCAACGTCACAGTCCTCGGGGTCCATGAGATCGACCGTTAGGTACTCGAAGTCACCCTCGAATTTCGGGGGCGTGCGCGAGCATCCCGTGACCCTCCACCCGTCTTCCTCAGCGAGCCCGTGCAGGATCCCGCGTCCGATAATCCCTCGGGCCCCGACGACGAGCGCATGTTGGGTTGACATATGCAGTTGATGATTGGGGCAGAATTCGTGAAAACGGGCACCGCCAGATCAAAGCTTTCCCGTACGGCGCGTCGCCGGATCGCGACGGGCACGCCCTTGCCGACGGACCATTTCTCCAACCTGACCGTCTCTCTATCAGATCCATAGATTCTATTGAGAAAAGGTATTAGAAAAACCGAACGCTACACGACGATGCTGGACGTTCCAGAGCTACAGCTTGTGCAGGCTATTCATGAAGAAGGAACGCTGACGGGTGCTGCGCAGCGGCTTTACCGGTCGCAGTCCGCGCTCAGTCAGCGCTTACAGGGTGCCGAAGACAAGCTGGGGGCGGAGCTCTTCAAACGAGGGGGACGTGAGATGACCCTGACACCCGTCGGAGAGCGGATTCTTCAGACGGCCACGAAGGTGCTTTCGGAGCTTGAACGCGCCGAGGCAGACGCCGAGCAGATTGCAGAAGGGCGCATGGGGCGGCTTCGCCTTGCCACACAGTGCTATGCGTGTTACCACTGGTTCCCGTCCCTGCTGAAAGCCTATCGCGCACGCTTCCCTGCTGTGGACGTTCGCATTGTCGCTGAGGCCACGCCCGATCCGCTATCAGCCCTTCACGAAGAGAGTATCGATATTGCCGTCGTAACGAAGTCCTGCGAGCAAGTCCCTGATGTTCAGGCTTTTCCTCTCTTCGACGATGAGATGATCGCCCTCGTCCACACGGATCACCCCTGGGGGAATCAGGATTTTGTCGATGCACCGGATTTTGCCGATCAGCATGTCCTGCTCAGCACGCAGGATCCAACGGAGAGCCTTCTCTACAAGAGGGTGCTCCTGCCGGCGGATCTCAGACCGAAGGAGGTAACGACCCTCCCCCTCGCCACCAGCGCGGCCGTTGAGCTCGCGAAGGCGCGGATGGGGGTGGCCATTATCGAGCGCTGGGCGGCCTCGTCGTTCACCCAGGACACCCATTCACTATCTGCCGTTCAGATCACGAGCGGCGGGCTCTGGCGCACGTGGTACGCCGCCACGACGAAAAACGCAGACGCTCCTCACTACCTGAGCGCATTTATCGAGGAGCTCGCGGCGGTCGATGTTTTCAACGGCTACGCGGCTCCCGTTCCCTCGTAGCAATCGAGGCGTTTCCAAGCACATCCGCGAGTCTGTGCAGAAGCGCCTTGCCTCCGCCTCTGCCTGGGACGAGGGAGCCGCATTCATGGCTCGCTCAAGCATTAGGGGGTTGCTGAGCGCATTGCCGTGAGCATCGCTTCCGTGTCGAGCACAGCGCCGAACTCATCGTGCAAACTGGCTAGCGCGGCCGCGTGGATCGTCTCCGCGTCGAAGTGCCGCCCGCGGTGGTCGGTGTGATCGAACGCCGCCGTCGCATCGTCGACGACGACCACGCCAAACCCCAGATTGGCAGCCATGCGCGCCGTCGTCGAGACGCAGTGGTTCGTCGTGAGCCCGACGATCACCACCGTGCCGATCTCCCGAGCTTCGAGCTGGGTCTGTAAGTCCGTGCCAATGAAGGCGCTGTTGACGCGCTTCTGTATGAGCAGGTCGCCCTCGCGCGGTTGTACCTCCGCGCGGAGTTGCACGCCGGGCTGGCCGGGCCGCAGGGGCGAGTCCGGCTCCGTCGAGAGGTGCTGGACGCAAACAACGAGACCATCCTGGTCTCGCCAGGCTTTCAGGAGCCGTGCAATGTTTTTCTCCGCATTCTGGTTGTTGCGCGCGCCCCACGAAGGGTCCTCAAACCCTTGTTGTACATCGATGATGAGAAGAGCGGTGCGCTTGGGATGCATGACGTTTGCCATCGGTCTCGGTCGAGCGGTCTGTGCTTGCGATGCGGGGGTGTGGGAGGGCTGAGGTGTGGGAAAGCAGCAGAATAATCAACGCACAACCCGTAACCTCGGGCGCAACGCCCCAGACTGAGGGGTTAGTTCTCGACGAGCGGGAAATATGGATTCCACGCGATCTCCCACAGGTACTCATCGGGATCAGCGAAGTACCCGGAGTAGCCGCCCCAGCTTTTTTCTTCGGGCGGCTTGACGCACCGTGCGCCCGCTGCCATGGCCTGCTCCATGAGCGCGTCTACGGCGTCGCGGCTCCGCACGATGTGAGCCAGGGTGACGCCCGAGAACCCACTCCCCCGCGGCGGCACGCCGGCGTCTTCGGCCAGTGCGTCTCTGGGAAAGAGCGCGAGCCACGTCGCCGATGTTTCGAAGAACGCGATGTCGCCGTCCCATTCGTAGCGGGGTAGCTCCAACCCGTCTTGGTAGAAATCGACCGCGCGCTGAAGGTCCGAGACGCCGAGGGTGATGATGCTGATGCGAGGTTCCATATGCGGTCAGCGTCTGGGTATTTGATAGTATCTGAGTATATGAACAAAGGGAAAGCATCTCATGTCTCGCACCAACGAATTCTGGTACCATCCGTCCCTCGTCCAGAGCAATGATCGCCGACGTCAACATCCACCGTTGCTCCACTGCGTGTGCGCAGCTTCAGGAGAGAGCGTGTCGAGGAGTTGCTCGTGAAGCTGTGGATGCCCGGCGGTTACGAGGCTCCCTGCGAAGACGACGTGGGCTGTGTCGCCGCTGATCGTGGAGGCAACCCCTCCTGCTTCGCGAATGCAAGGTATGAGAGCGGCCGTATCCCACGGCGCCATGATGGTGTCAACGGCGGCGTGGATCTTCCCCTGCGCAACCATCATGTGCTGGATGCAGTCGCCAATGAAGCGAAACTTCTTCGCTGTGCGAATGACGGGGCTGAGATGAACGGGCACGTGGCCTTCGACCGGTTCAATCTCGCTGTTGTGGACGCCTGCGGATGAGACGAACGCTTCGGAGAGGCGCAAAACGCTGTCGTCGACGCGGATCCGGGTTCGCTCCTCTTCGCCCGGCTGATACCAGCACCCGGCGCCGGAGGAAGCGTACACGGTCTCGCTCGTCATCGGGAGGTGGATGACGCCGAGTACCGGTTCGCCCTCTTCCAGCAAGGCGACGAGCGTACCGAACCGAGGAAGACCGAGCGCAAACCAGGTCGTGCCGTCGATGGGGTCGAGAACCCATTGCCAACGGCTTTCCGGGTTGACGTCGTCTCCTTCTTCGCCAATGATGCCGTGGCTTGGGTACTGCTTTCGAATCACCGCACGCATCGCCCTCTCGGCCGCCCGGTCAGCCGCTGTGACTTCGGTCCCGTCCGCTTTGTGCTCTACAGCGACAGACTGAAAGCGAGGGAGAATCTCGCGCTCAGCGATCCGGGTGAGCTCAAGCGCTAGCGTGAGGTGATCGTCATAGTTCGACATAGACGCTCAGTAGACAGACAAATGCTGATGGTACAAGCGAAACCCGGTCGACGATGCTGCCGACGGAGACAGAGTTCGTTCCTGCTACAATAGCACCATGAAGGACAGACAAGGGTTTTTCCCGGTCCGCGAACGCCTCCACTCTGTTTCGACGGTAAGGGTGGGCGATGTACAGATTCCAATCCAGATCCCGTTCCGTTTGTACCGACCCACACAGTGTGCATGAAGCAGGGATTGGTTGGACGCTGTTTCTAGCACGGTATGGACGCTCACATCGCCGACCGTGCAAATACGTCTATGCGTTCCTTGTCCGAACTGGTGTAGTCGGGGTCGACGTAAATGAACACGCGGGAAATCAGCTTACCGTCAAACTCGAACACGTTGCAGAACCGCCCTTCCGATATACGACGATCCGGCCACTCTACACCGTCTCGTGTTACGCCACGTTCGGTGCCCTCCACGACGACGTGGTTCCCCGAGATGATGTAGTTGAATGCGTCGATGTCATGCTCGATACATGTCAAGTAGTCGCCCATGATTTTGGAAAACGCAACCATGTCCTCCTTGCCATAACCGACACCGAACTTCGGGAAGAACATTTCCACGTCATCGGTGAAGAGGTCTATGAGGGTTGGGTCTCGGTCGTCCACCCTCCGAAAGTACGACTCGACGATGCGCAGTCGCTCTCTCGTGTTTGCGTCTGTGCTCATCACTTTTCTGCCATCTGCTTTTTTGTAGTGTACCAGCGCTGACTTCGAGTGGATCAGCCCTTGTCATTAGCAGCCGATGGATGGTGTTTAGGCGTGATCACTTGACCCTGCCAGGCGAGTCGAAGGAGCCATAGACCTACAATCACGTCAACCGTGCCACAGAACGGAGGCCACCATACGGGCACGGCCGCGTTCTGAATCATGGCGTTGTGCGCGAGGTCGAATAGCCCATGTGCCATGAGACCGCTGGCGATGAGTATAGAGCCTACGTGCTCACCCTGCCACCGAACGCCGAGGATGGCTACTCCCATAAACCCGGCGGCGATCGCGCTTTCTGCAACGATGATGGCCGGGCGCCCTGTCATGACGCCGAACAGCACATAGACGAGCGCGATAACGATAAGTAAGCTACTGTAAAAGGGCAGGAAACGCCCCTGCCGTGTCACGTAGCCGAGGAACAGAATGCCGATGCCACCGATGCCTCCAGCTAAGTACGCCATCATCTCATGGGGTTGCTGCGTCGATAAAGGGCGACGCGCCATTCTGCAGGACATAGATGGTCGTTCGTTCGAATGACTGCAATATCCCTGCTGAATCAGCCCCCATCCAGTGGCAATTGAGTCCGGATCGACCGGCACAGTGCCGGGGCTACGGATAGGGGTCGTCCGTTGCCGCCGATGCCACGCGCGGGCATGACGCTACGAGCGGCCGTCAATCGCCAGTCGATAGCGTACTTTCTCCGCCCCCGTGGCGCCCAGACGGTCGTAGAAGGTCATGGCGCGCGAATTGAAGACGGGCGTCTGCCACTCTACCGCTTGGCATCCCCTCTTTCGCGCCTCGGCGATGATGCGCCCCACGAGCTCTGACCCGATGCCCCGACCCCGCACATCGGCGTCCAGATACAGGCAGTCCATGAATAGATACGTCGCCGCGTTCCACGTCGACCACTGCACCGTGTAGGTCGCGTACCCGACCAGGCCTTCTGGGCCCTCGACCACGAAGGCAAAGAGCCGAGCGGGGTCGCCGAAGAGCAGTTCGCCGAGCAAGTCCTCCTTACCATCTCGATGATACGGCGCTCGCTCATACGCTGCATGGGCCGCGCAGAGGTCTACGAGCGATACAATGTCGGAGCGGCGGGCCGTGCGGATGGGATGCGATCGAGGCATTCGGAGGGCGTTTCATTCGTTGCGGCATGGGCACAGGACCGTCGCGCGGACAATTAGACGTCGCCGCCCCGCTCGACCGGATGGCGCTCGCGGTCTTCCCAGTACTCAATGCCGCCAATCATCTCTTTGACGGGGTATCCCATCGCGGATAGCTTCATGGCCGCTTTCGTCGCGCCGTTACACCCTGGCCCCCAGCAGTACACCACGAACAGCGTGTCCTCTGGATACTCGTCCATGCGGCGCTCAGTGATCTGTCCTACGGGAATATTAATCGCCCCGACGGCATGGCTCCTCTTGTAATCGGAGGCGCTCCGTACGTCAACGAGCGCGAAGTCGTCGACGCCATGGGCCATGTCGGCATACACGTCGGCAGGGTCTGTCTCGTAGCATAGTTTGCTCTTGAAGTGCTGGTGCGCGTCCGCCCTTTCGGCAGGCGCTGTGGCGGTGACGCATGGTTTAAAGGTCACATTCATGGCCGTCTCTTTACTAGAATGAAGAATCTCATCGGGTTCGATCCATCGAAAGCATATCTGCCTCGTCGCCAAATTGCCATGTGTATTTTCCAAACGTCCGGTTTGAGAACGCCACATGCGACCCGAGTCTCCAGGCCATATATTTCGTGCCCTATGCTCTCCATAGCATTCCGTCATGATGAAGTAGCACCAGCCCATCGCCATGGAACTGCATCAACTACGCTCCTTCGTCGCAGTCGCTGAAGAAAACAGCGTCACGAAAGCCGCAGAGCGTCTCTATACTACACCTCCGTCGGTAAGCGTACACGTCAAGACGTTAGAGGAGGAACTCGATGTTCAGCTCTTTGAGCGCACCCCGAAGGGGATGGTCCTCACTGCTCGTGGCGAGCTGCTCCTCACGAAAGCCCAGCGTATCTTGCAGGCAAAGCGTGACCTCGTCAATCACGCCACAGAGATGCAAGACCACCTGATGGGGACGCTTTCCGTTGGCATAAATGCCACCTCCGGGTTTCTGCGGATCCCCAGCACGTTGGAGATCCTTCAAACACAAGCCCCCGGCATCCATCTTGATCTCAGGTCGGCAAGTACAGGCTCTATTCTACCGGCGTTACAGTCCGGGGCGTTAGATGCTGGATTCGCCTTTGGTCCAGTCTCGGAAAAGAAACCAATCGCGACCCATCGCCTGAGCAAGGTCCCCCTTTCCATCGTGGCCCCGGCCTCATGGCGAGACCGGGTCCAGGGCGTCGGGTGGGCAGCCCTCGCTCAACTCCCATGGATCGACTCGGGGACAGACTGTCCGTTTCAAGCCATCGTCAACGACCTTTTTCGTGAACGTGGGCTAGAATACAAGCGCACCGCGTCTACACATGATGAGTCGACACGGAGCGACCTGGTCGCCGCCGGTATGGGCCTCTCGCTCATGATTCGCGATGAGATCTCGCACCGTCCAGCGGAGGAAGAAGAACGCGCGACAGGAGCTGCAGCTAATATCGTTCTCGTAAACGTAGCGCGCGAGGAGCACGAGCCCATTACGACCTCCCTCTCCATTGTCCATGCGGAGTCACGCCTGGGTGATCCCCTCTTAGAGGCGCTCGTCGATGCTGTCGTCGCTGTTTGGTCATCGTCGCCCAAATGCTAATGTAGGAGAGGCGTTCGTACTTTCTCATTCCAGCATACTCGAACGCTTGAGATTAGGCGGGACAGGAAACGAGGGACGCAGAAGCCCTCAAGAACCCAACAGCCTCCGTCCTCCCCGCAGTCCCTTCTTCTTTTCGCGGAGGCCATACTGTGTCTCTTGGTTTTCGACGATCTGTATCTTGTATGGACCTGGGCCGAAGACGAACATCAGAGTGTTGATCCGTAGACGCGTTTTCAACCCTCTCCATTCCATGCGTTCTCTCGTTTTAGAAGGCGATTTCGGTATTGACCAACTCTCATTTTCCGAGACCGATGCGCCGACCCTCGATGCAGACCGTATTCTTGTTCGAATGAAGGCAGCAGCCGTTAACTACGTCGACTTGCTCCTCGTGAACGGCGAGCTGAATCCCCACATCAAGCCTCCCTTTGTTCCGCTCTCGGACGGGGCTGGGATCGTGGAGGCGGTCGGGGACAATGTCAACCACTTTGCCGCGGGTGATCGTATCGTCACGACGTACATCCCCAAATGGGTTGCAGGTCGATATACGGCTGAGAATGGAGATTTTACGACACGACCGGGATCCAACTTCAAGCCGGGTCAGCTTGTCGAACAAAAGACGTTGAACCCTCGGGATGTCATTAAGCTGCCTAAATCAGTACGTCTGCGTGAGGCGGCTACCCTTCCTATTGCTGGAGTTACAGCGTGGAATGCGCTTCGCTATCCTAATGTCAAACCGGGAGAGACCGTCTTATTACACGGCACGGGGGGCGTCGCTATCTTTGCCCTGCAGTTTGCAAAGGCCCACGGTGCCCGCGTCATCATCACCTCCAGTAGTGACGAAAAACTGGCTACGGCCCGCGACCTTGGAGCCGATCACGGCATCAACTACGCCACGAGTCCGGACTGGACCGCGGATGTGCTCGAATACACCGACGGCACCGGGGTTGATGTTGTCGTCGAAACCGTCGGAGGCGACAATCTCAACAACAGCCTCGAGGTACTTCGCCCCAACGGGCACATTTCGATCGTCGGTTTCCTGTCGGGCCGTCAGAGCTCGATCGACCTCGTCACCCTCAACCTGAAGCGTGCCACGCTCCACGGGCTGAGCGTGGGAAACCGGCAGGATTTTGAGGAGATGCTTCACGCCATCGACCACCAGGCGATTCGACCGGTCATTGACCGCGTTTTTCCCTTCAGCGAGGCAGCAGAAGCCTTCCGATACGTCGAATCTGCTCAGCATGTGGGCAAAGTCGTGATCGAACTGTAGGCCGAAATATCCCCGTCTACACCATCACCAACAGAGATCCCGCGTATGTCTTAGCTCGTCAAGTCTGATGTACGAGGGCCGGTTGCCTGGCTATCATTGATCCGGCCTGAATTGCACAATGCTCTACATATGGACATCCTCAATGCCCTCGCGGAGACCCTTCGATGGGCCGAACAGGGGGAGGAGATACGAGCTGTCGTACTCACTGGAGAAGGCCAGGCGTTTTCGGCTGGCGCAGATGTTCACGTCTTACCCCATGCCTCCCCAGAGAAGGTACGCCGGCTTGCCGAGAAAGCCGTCGCCGTCACGCGACCCCTGGAGTCAATGGGCTGTATCACGGTGGCCGCACTGAATAGAGACACCCTGGGGGGGCGGTCTCGAACGGGCCGAGGCCTGCATGCTTCGCGTGGCTGTAGAAGGCGCTCGCCTGGGTCATCCCGAGATGCGCAGTGGTGCAGTCGCCGGATTTGGAGGAGCAACACGACTGCCTCAGCTCATAGGCTTAACGCGTGCAACCGAACTCCTCCTCACAGGGGATCTGGTGTCCGCCCGTGAGGCTGAACCAATCGGGCTCATCAACCGGGTCGTGAAACGCGAGGACCGTCGCCCTGAAGTGGAAAACCTGATCTAACGCATTCTGGATCAGGCACCGACCGCCGTTTCCTTGACCTGGGAAGCCCTTCATCGGGGCCTCTCTCTGACAAAGGATGCGTCTACCCAGCTTGGCGCCGATCTGTTTGGGCTTGCAGCAACGTCAATCGACTTTTGAGAAGGCACCTTGTCGTTTCTGGAAAAGCGCTCGCCTGACTTCGATCACCCCGCGAACGCATCGTCCTCGTAGGCGCCCTGATGTAGACACCCTGTTGTACATGCTATGTAGCCAGCGCCCTACAAGCATCTGCTGAGAGACAGGGATACCATGAGCCAGAGAACACAGCCGGCTCGACTCCCATGATTCAGATCCATGTATCGGCAACAGCGGCTCTGAGATGCTCGATGGAAGGATCGTTGGCCCGTGATCGAAGATATACAAGTCCCAGCGGGCATGTCTTCTCTTCAACCTCCGCGATGCATACACCGTTTACACGACCCGCGCGATCTCGCAGCATCATGGACGCTCCAAATCCTGCTGTAACGAACGAGGCTCGGACGGACGCATCCGGAGCCTGTAGGGTAGATGCATACTTGAGGCCCATCGATCGAAACCTCTTATCGGCCAGGGTTTGGAGCATGCAGTCCGGTCCAGCGTGGATCCATGGCTTGTCTGCTAGGGCTGCCCAAATGGATGTGTCGCTGCTCTGGAGTAGATCTTCCCACCCTGAAGGGATGATAACAGCCGTGTCCATGAGCGTGATGCCCACAAGATCAAGACGGCGAGGCACAGCATCCGCAAGGACGAATCCAGCATCTAAGTCATAGTCTAATAGTGCCGTGATGATCTGGGAGGTATGCATCCTCCTCGGATGAATCGACGTTCGTGAATTTGTGTCATGCACGCTTGATGTTATCTCGGATAGACGCAGATCCGCCGGCGACGTACAAATGCCTATGCGAAGCGTATCGAAAACATCCTCCTCTAGCACGGCAGCCTTCTTCTCAAGCACGTGAACGGACTCCAACACATCGATCGCATGCGAGACAAGCAGTCTCCCTTTCGGCGTCAACTGCATTCCTGACCGCTTTCGTTCGAATAAGTCAACACGCATCTCGGCTTCCAGATCATTGATGTGTTGACTGATTGCTGCTGGCGTAATCTCTAACTTCTTTGCCGCATCGACTGACTTTTGGGTTTCGGCAACAGCGACAAACGAACGGAGGCGGAAGAGCTTCATCGCGCAGTATATTCCGTGTAAGACCGACAGATGACGTGCTGTTAACCTACGTCGACGACCCGGAATAAAAACGATGCAGAGCTGTAAAATATAGGCAGCACAGTTTATCTGGTCCTCCAAGCAACGCCCGTCATCGACCAAGACCGATGCACGTCACACGGCTGCTCTCGTTCTCCTCACGATGATTCATGCTTCCCCCCACTGCCCCCGTCCGGATGCCGTGCTGCGCGCGTGGTCTGTTCGGTCGGTCAACCGGAGTCGGTAAACGGGAATTAGTCAACGGCAAGAAGATGCAGCCAATGAACGGAGGAGGAGAATCTCGACCCGCCAGTTCAACCGCTGGCCCCAGAACGCCTACACCCAGATTCGTGCAGACCGGGGAGGCAGCGTCGTGGTGACTCTGCCGGCGTTCAGATCAACGGAGGTGCCATCGTCTGGCCACGCAGAGGTGTAGCGAAGAGCAGGGACATCCATCTCTTCGGCGTCGAGGTGAACCAAAGCATCGGAGGAACCGGCATTGAAGAGACAAATAGCGGTGTCGCGGCCGAGGGAACGGCGAAACCCGACCACGGCATCCTCGGCGTAGAACACGTCAAAGCTGCCGGTCCGGAGCACCTCGTGCTGATGCCGAAGCGCGGTCGCCTGCCGGTAGTGGTCCAGCAGGTCGTCGTCCCAGGCGTTGGGCTCGTCCCAGGGGAAGGCCTCGCGGCAGTGCGGGTCGTCGCCGGCCGACATCCCGATCTCGTCGCCGTAATATACGCACGGTGCACCCGGAACGGTCATCTGAAACAGGACGGACAGCCGAAGCGCGTCGGTATCCTCCCCGACAATCCAGAGCGCACGCCCCATGTCGTGACTGTCGAGGAGGTTGAGCTGTGCCTGCGTGATTTCCCAGTCGTACATCTCGAACACGTCCTGGATCGTGTCGCCAAATTCCGGCGCGTCCAGTGGTTCGAACGTGAGGTGCGTCTTGTGATACTCGCGGAGCGTGTCGCGCCCGAAGAAGCTGAGGGTGGGCCAGAGGAAGGGGTAGTTCATCACAGCATCGAACTGATCCCCCTGCAGCCAGTCGTGCGCTTCGTGCCAGATCTCTCCGACAATGTAGGCCTCGGGATCTGCGTCCTTGACCACGTCCCGAAACTCCCGCCAGAAGTCAGGGTCGTCGATTTCGTTCGGGACGTCCAGTCGCCACCCGTCGATGCCGAACTCGACCCATTTCCGCGCGATGCGCATGATGTAGGCGCGCACCTCGTCGTTGTCGGTGTTCAGTTCGGGTAGCGCCGGGAGGTCCGCCCAGGCGTCGTAGTTGTGCGGCGTTTCGGCGTCCGGGGCGTATGGGTTGAGCGGCCAGTCGTGAATGTTAAACCACTCGATGTAGGGAGAATTGCCACCGTTCTCCAGGACGTGATGAAACGGCCAGAAGCCCCGGCTCGCGTGGTTGAAGACGCCGTCGAGGACCACCCGGATGCTTCGGTCGTGCGCGGCATCGAGCAACGCCCGGAGCGCCTCGTTACCGCCCAGCAACGGGTCCACCTGCTCGTAGTCGTACGTATGATACCGGTGGTTCGCGGCCGACGCGAAGATCGGGTTCAGGTACAGGGCGGTGACGCCGAGCTGCTGCAGGTAGTCGAGTCGCTCGACGATTCCGTAGAGGTCTCCACCCTGAAACCCCTGCTCTTCCGGCGGCGCCCCCCATGGTTTGAGGGTCAGTCCATTTTTCGTCGGAACGCGACCGCTTCGTGCGAAGCGATCCGGAAAGATCTGGTAGAATACTGCGTGCTTGACCCAGTCAGGTGTCGAAATCATCGCGGCAGGGGAGTCCAGAGCGATCCGTAGAGGAAGATCTGCAGGTCGTGCCACCGAAGGTCATGCGAGAGCCGACACGAGGGTGGTCAGCATCTCTCGGACGGCGCGAAGCTCGTCATCGTTCGTGGTGTGCCCCATCCCCGGGTAGATACGCCGATCGACATCCGCGCCCATCTCACGAAGCACCTCGGCCGTTTCCTGCACCCGCTCGAGCGGAATGTGCGGGTCTTGGTCACTGCATCCCAGGAAAGCGGGCGTGCCCTCAAGATCGCCGTCGTGGGACAGGGGCTCATCCTCCGGTCCGATCAGTCCGCCGGAGAGTGCGACAACTCCTCCATACCGCTCGGCATGACGGGCGGCATACTCGCACGCAAGGCAGGCGCCCTGCGAGAAGCCGAGCAGGACGATTCGGTTTCGGGCAATGCCCGCGTCTTCGATCGTCTGAATGAGTTCGTCCATCGCATTCAGAGCGGACGTCAGGTACGGCTCGTTCTTCTCCATCGGAGCAAGAAACGACTGCGGATACCACGTGCGGTGCGATGCCTGCGGGGCGAGACATGCGACCCCGTCGGGCGCGACGGCACCGGCCAGCCGCAAGATGCTCTGCGCCGTCGCCCCGCGACCATGGATCAGGATCATCACGGCAGATGCTTCATCCAGCGGCGTACCGGTGCTGTAGACCTGCTGATCGGCGTGTGGATCGGTCGCGTCGGGCATGGGGAGCGAGGAGAAAGGGAGAGTGGGAGAGCGGGAGAGTGGGAGAGGGGGGAGAATCCGACACTCTACCTACAACTTATGACGATCATCGCCTCCCCCTGTGCGCACGGTGCACGTTGGCGATTATCCCGTGGTGGGCCGCTGCAGATCTGGCAGCGCGTGCTCAATTTCGTCGCGGCGGGACTCGAACCGGGACGGCAGCTTCAATTCGGAGCCGAGGGTTTCTTCGGATTCGTCGTGCAGGAAGCCCGGAGCGTCGGTGGCAATTTCGAACAGCACGCCGGACGTCCACCGTGGATGGCGAAAGTAGATGGACTGGAAGTACTGCCGGTCTTTGACCTCGGTGACCTGAATCCCCATCGCGCGAAGTTGCTCCTGCCATCGCGCCTGCTCTTCATCGTCGCGAGCCCGAAAGGCCACGTGATGCACCGTTCCCTTGCCCATGCGACCTGGCGAGAGGGATGGTTTCTTTTGCAGATCGACGACCGCCCCGGGGTTCGACGCTTCGCCGCGAGGGGCGCGCAGGCGAATACGATCGTCTTCGGCCCCGTCTCGTTCCCAGCCGAAGACGTCGACGAACAATTCCTCTGTGGCCGGCGCGTCGACCGCCGGTAGCGTCGCTCCGAAAAATCCACGCAGGGCGTGCTCGGCCGGCACGCCGCCGTGGGTCCACGGCTCGGCCGTGCCGCTCGCATCGATCGATTCCGTCTCGTCGGTGGCGACGATTTCGAGGGGGAGCCCGTCCGGCGCCGTCGCGGTCAGCACGTCCGCGTCGAAGCGCTGCGTGCGCTCCCCGACCGTCAGGCCGGCTTCCGTCAGACGCTCCTTCCAGGCATCGAGCGAACCGGCGGGAGCGAGGAATGACGTTGCTGACGCCATGCCTGCTCCCTGCTGTCCGGGAACGGCATTCGCCCAGGGAAAGAAGGTCAGGATCGTCCCCGGACGCCCGGTGCGATCACCAAAATACAGGTGATAGGTGCCCGGGTCGTCGAAGTTGACGGTGGTCTTGACCAGTCGTAGTCCCAGCACGCTCGCATACGTGTCAAGCGTCTCCTGCGCCGGACCGGAGATGGCCGTGATGTGGTGAATACCGGGAAGCGAAGCCATGAGCGGACCGGATGTGGTGTGAGGTGTGGGGTTTGGGGTGTGGGGTTTCAGGGTGAGCGAGTGCGAGCGGTGGAAGGTCCGACCCATGACTCGCGACCCACAACAAAAAACGAGGGACGTATTGCCCGCAGCCATCCGAACGTCACCAGTCAACATTCACCCTTCACAATTCACCTGTCACAATTCGCCATTCAACATTCGCCATTCACCATTTCCCTCATCCCTTTTTGACGATCGCGAGGGTGCAGCGACTGACGCAGATCAGCTTGTCGTTGTCGCCGGTGATTTCGACCTGCCACACCTGGGTGGAGCGGCCTCGGTGTACGGGCGTAGCCACGGCCGTCACCGTTCCCTCTCGCACCGCGCGGATGTGGTTGGCGTTGATCTCGATCCCCATGGCGACGAACCCGTCCGGGGCCGCGAGGTAGGCACCGACGCTTGCGACGCTCTCTGCCAGCACCACGCTGACGCCGCCGTGCAGGACGCCGAAGGGCTGGTGGTGCTTCTTCGTGACCGGCATGGTCGCGACCACCTTTTCGTCGGACATCTCGACGATCTCGATGTCGAGAAGTTCGGCAGCACCTCCCATGGAATCCGGGATCGGCTTATCGGGAACATCGGCGCGGGCGGCAGCCTGAGCCGCGGGACGGGTCGCATCGTTCGCGTCACTCATCGGGGTAGCGGTGGCGGGTGAAGGAGGAACGGCACAGGGTGAGAGCGAACCACCGCGTTATTCCGCAAACTCGGAGAACGCGATTGTCGTGTTATGCCCGCCAAAGCCAAAGGCATTGTTGAGCGCGACGCGGACCGGACGTTCTTTCGCCTCTCCCAGCGTGTAATCGAGGTCACAGCCCTCGTCCAGGTTTTCGGTGTTGATGGTCGGCGGGACGATGCCGTTCCGGATGGCGAGCACGGAGGCGATGGCTTCCACCGCTCCGGCGGCCCCGAGCAGGTGACCCGTCATACTCTTGGTCGCCGACAGGCTGAGGTTGTACGCGTGATCGCCAAAGACCGTCTTCATCGCATTCGACTCGATCGTGTCGCCCATCGGGGTCGAGGTCGCGTGCATGTTGACGTGGTCGACCGCCTCCGGCTCCGTATCCGCGTCCTCCAGCGCCGCGCGCATGGCGAGCACCGCGCCCCGTCCGTCGGGGTCCGGAGCCGCGTAGTGATAGGCGTCGTTCGACTTGCCGACGCCCGACACCTCGGCATAGATCGGAGCGCCGCGATCGAGGGCGTGCTCGAGCGTCTCGAGGACCAGGGCGCCCGCGCCTTCCGCTGCGACGAATCCGTCCCGGTCTTTGTCGAACGGACGCGAGGCACTCTCCGGATCATCGTTTCGCGTGGACAGCGCCCGCATCGACGCGAAACCACCAACGCAAAGCTCATTGATCGACGCTTCCGTGCCGCCGACCAGCATGGCATCCGCGTGTCCCTGTCGAAGGAGCAGGAGCGCATCGCTGATGGCGTCGTTCCCCGTCGCGCAGGCGCTCACGACGGCGTGGTTCGGGCCGCGCAGGCCGTGCTCCATCGCGATCAGGCCCGGCGCCATATTCGTGATCATCATGGGCACGAAGAAGGGCGAGATGCGCCGAGGACCGTGCTCGTCGAGCGTGCGCACCTGGTCAATGAACAGGTTGGATCCCCCGACGCCCGTCCCGAAGATGGCACCGATGCGATCGCGCTGCGCCTCGTCTAGCTCTGAGGTGTCAAGCTGCGCATCCTCGAACGCCTGCGCCGTGGCCGCCAGCGCGTACTGGCTGAACAGATCCTGACGGCGCGCCTGCTTGGCGTCCATGTACGGCTCCGGGTCGAAGTCCGTCAGCTCGCACGCGATTTTCGTCTTATGCCCCTCCGTGTCGAACTTTGTGATCGGACCCGCGCCGCTCGTTCCGGAAAGGAGTGCGTCCCAGAACGCGTCCGTCGTCAGACCGATCGGGGTGACAGCGCCGAGACCGGTCACGACGACCCGTTGCATGGTGATGGAGCGCGTGGTGGTGGTCATGTGCGACAGAGCCTAATCGTGGAGGAGCGAAGAGAAAAGGGGCGGTCCGGGCAACGGCACCAACGGGTTCGTTAGTGTACCGACCGGAGCGGTTGAGTTCAAGGTACGAGCCTCCGGGTGGGACGTTCGGGCCGGCCGGGCCCTTCCGGTCTGTTCTTTGGTTCTGGCCTTTGGTTCTGACTTTTGGTTCTGGCTGATGTCCTCGGGCAGGAAGCACTTCGCCCTTCGAACTTCGCCCTCGATCCTTCATGGCTCATTTTTTTGAGCGACAAAAAAAACGAGCCGCAAAAAAAATCGCCCGTCATACCGCGCTTCTTCTAGCGCTACGCCTTTCGCCACGGAACGAATTCAAACTCGCCCGCTCTGCGGGCTCAGACAGGAATTCGTTCTGTTCGTGGCTTCGGCTTCGCGCTCGAGACGACGAACCGCGCAAGGCCGGGAGGAACTGCACGCGATTCCTTGCCAAGACGCACAGCGGACCTTCATACATTCATCCCCTCACACCTTCAAGCAGTTTCGGCCCTTGCGAAGATCGGCGCTGCGAGGGGCCGGGAAGCGAAGCGTCCCATCATCTGGATCGGTCGCAGGTTAGCGAAATCGGCCGGCGGGGAAATTCTCCCTGTCTGAAACCTCGAAGCGATACGCCCGATTGTGACTCCCAAGACCGAAGAGAGGTTGAGTTTGGAGAATTTCAGCCAAGCGAATCGGCCCCTCAGCCGATCTTCGGCAGGCCTTGAATTTTTTCCGCCGGTTTTTTGGTCAAGCAAAAAACCGGTACTAAGGCCGGGGAAGGTTCTCCATCCTTGTTGTCTCATTTTTTGCATGGTCAAAAAACGAGACGCAAAAAACCCACCCGGCGGTCCGCGCTTCGTCTAGCGCTTCGCTTTGCGACGCTTAACAAATCGGAACTCGCGAGCACAGCTCGCTCAAACAACGATTTGTTTATTCCGCGTCGTCCGCTTCGCGCTCAAGACGACGAACCGCGCAAGGCCGGGGAAAAGCGACTTCGTAGCGGACCTTCACGCTACGAGTACCTGCGGTTTCGGCCCTTGCGAAGATCGGCGCTGCGAGGGGCCGGGAAGCGGAGCGACCCATCAGCTGGACCGGTCGCAGGTTAGCGAAATCGGTCGGCGGGGAAATTCTCCCTGTCTGAAACCTCGAAGCGATACGCCTGATTGTGACTCCCAAGACCGAAGAGAGGTTGAGTTTGGAGAATTTCAGCCAAGCGAATCGGCCCCTCAGCCGAACTTCGGCAGGCCTTGAAATTT
>NZ_DAXETW010000044.1:0-9448 GCF_051155795.1 Longibacter sp. | reverse complement strand
CAACCACGTTGCTCCGCGGCTTCACGTAAACGGCGCGTGCTATAACACTTCGGGCTGCGCGATAGGATCGCAAGCTTCATTCAGACGTGCGGATTACAGAGGACAGATTGCGGGTTGTGTGGTGGTGCGGTCAGGCGTTGATGCGTTGTGTCGTTCGTTGATGCGTTGATGCGTTGATGCGTTGGTACGTTGGGTCGTTCGTGGGGCCGTGCGTTGCGACGGAAGTCGCATGTGCGTTGATACGCCTCCACGCATCACGCTCTAACGTTAACACCTTCATGTCTACAAATCTACATACATTAACATCGTCACATATTAATACATTTACACATTGACGCCGTCAAGCCTTCCCCCTTGTCGGTTTGCCGCCGGCGTAGGAGGCTGCGGGGTCGACGAGCATGCGTCGACGAATGGCCTGCCGGCCGAGGAGCATGCGAAATCCCATCTTGTCGCGCCGCGCCAGGGTCAATTCGATTTCCCAGGTATGGGCCAGCACCGTGACGGGGGTGACGATGACGATGCGCTCCTGTTCTTTGCCGCTGGAGCTTCGCACGCTACGGACGTCGTGAACGGTCGCTTCGGCGTGAACGGTCTTCTCCGTGCTCCGCTGCACGGGGTGGATATTGAAGCGGACGCGGTCGATGCCGCCCTGCTCGAACCGTTCGATCTCGTACGCGTGCAGGGCGGAGGTGCGTGCACCGGTGTCGACTTTTGCCTTGATCGTGGGGACGCGCAGGTCGGGGAGGGACACCCACTCACGCCAGCCAATCACGGGAAGGTTGGATACAGGGGGCTCGGGCACGTCGGTCGGAATCGGTGAAAAGAGCACGAAATAAAGTACGGGAGGGAGGAACGGGGATTCAACATGCCGATCCTCCTTGTCGTGCTTTTCTGATTCCGGCTCCGTCGGATCGTCTGGTTCTACGTGCGTGCGGTCTGGGTGCCTGTGCTCAGGCGCTCGCGACCGGTCGCGCCCTTCCCACAGGAAATTCGTCTCTGGCGATAGAAGTCGGAACCGCTTTCGGGTACGTTACCCGGTGCGTCGTACGGACACGTCCCTTTCACCAGATCCAGCTCCTTATGTCGATTGATCGTATGGCCGTCGTTGGAGGCGGCACGATGGGAAACGGAATTGCACATGTCTTCGCCCTGAGTGGTCGAGAGGTAATCATCGTAGACCTCAAGCAGGAGGTTCTGGATGAAAGTCTGTCCACGATCGAGGCGAACCTGACCCGCCAGGAAAAGAAAGACAGGATTTCAACGAACGAAAAGGACGCCGCACTCGACCGGATCCGAACCTCCACCGATATTGCAGACGGCGTGGCGGAGGTCGATCTGGTTGTCGAGGCCGTCAGCGAGACGATGGACGTGAAGGCATCCGTCTTCCAGGAGCTTGACGAGCACGCGCCGGATCATGCGATTCTTGCCTCCAACACGTCGTCCATTTCCATCACTGCACTCGCCGCCGAGACCGATCGCCCCGAGCAGATCATCGGCATGCACTTCTTTAACCCGGTGCCTGTCATGCGGCTGGTCGAGATCGTGCGCGGGCTCGTCACGAGCGACGATATCTACGAGACCGTGGAGGCACTCGCCGAGCACCTGGGTAAAACCCCTGTTGAGGTGGAGGACTATCCGGGCTTCGTGTCAAATCGCATCCTGATGCCGATGATCAACGAGGCGATCTTTTGCGTGATGGAAGGTGTCGCCTCCGTGGAGGATATCGACACGGTCATGAAGCTCGGCATGAATCACCCGATGGGACCGCTGACGCTGGCAGATTTCATCGGCCTAGACGTGTGCCTGAACATCATGGAGGTCCTTCACAATGAGCTCGGCGACGACAAGTATCGCCCGTGCCCGCTTCTGCGCCGAATGGTTGTGGCCGGGAAGCTCGGTCGAAAAACGGGGGCCGGGTTTTACGACTACGAATGAGGGGAAGGCGAAAGCTCAGGTGGGAAGTGCCGCATGTGACGTGTGAAGGGTGCGTACCGCCCTGCGTCTATGCGTCATGCTGTTCGTAGGCGGCGATGATCTCACGCACGAGGCGGTGGCGTACCACATCCTCGCGCTCCAGGTAGATGAAATCGATCCCGCGGATGCCCTTCAGGATATTCTGAACCTGGATCAGGCCGCTACTGGATCGGCTTCTCAGGTCCGTCTGGGTGATGTCGCCCGTGATGATGGATCGTGAGTTGGGGCCGAGCCGGGTCAAGAACATCTTCATCTGGCCCGTCGTGG
Source organism: Longibacter sp. (assembly GCF_051155795.1). Lineage (NCBI taxonomy): Bacteria > Pseudomonadati > Rhodothermota > Rhodothermia > Rhodothermales > Salisaetaceae > Longibacter > Longibacter sp. The sequence continues at coordinate 7,207 of NZ_DAXETW010000044.1, read as the reverse complement.
CGTTCTGCGCCTCGTCCAGGATGACGAAGGCCGACTTTAGGGTTCGTCCGCGCATGTAGGCCAGCGGCACGATCTCCACCCGCTGATGCTCGATGAACTCTGCCAGCTTGTCCCGCGGCATCATGTCGCCGAGGGCGTCGTAGAGGGGGCGGAGGTACGGATCCACCTTCTCGTGAAAGTCGCCCGGGAGAAAACCGAGTTGCTCGCCCGCTTCCACGGCGGGGCGGGACAGCACGATACGCTTGACCTCGTGTTCGCGCATCGCCGCGACCGCGAGTGCGACGGCGACGTACGTCTTGCCCGTGCCTGCAGGACCGATCGCGAAGACGACATCATTCTTGCGGGACGACTTTACGAGTCGCGCCTGATTGGGTGTTCGCGGTTTGATCGGCTCACCGTCCGGCGTGTAGAGGACGACGTCGTCGGAGGCAACGTCCGCGTGCGAGCCGTCGTCCGTGGCGTAGAGCGTCAGAACGGTCGATACGTCGTCCTGGGTCAGGTCTCCGTTCCGGTCGATTAAGACCACCAGTTCATTAAAGATCTGCTCCACCTCCTCGACGGCGTCTTCATCGCCGCGAACGAGAATATCCGTCCCCCGTGCGGTGATCTGCGTATCCGGATATGCGTTCTCGACCTTTCGCAGGTAGACGTCATTGAAGCCAAACAGGAGAAGCGGATCGATGCCTTCGATACTCAGGCGTTTTTCGGGCAACGCGATGTTGGGTGTTTGAAAGGAAAGTGCGGCGGGAATTGTATCTGGGCCCCGCCCCTTGGTTCGAGACCCGTGAGGGTAGCATCTGCGGTGATAAGGCGCGGAGCCACCCTCCGATTACATCTTCTGTACGGAGCACCCCGCGTCACGTTCGATGTGTAGCGAGGCGTTTCACCGGGGTCATGATTGTTAGATTTCACGCATTCGAAAACGCAGGGTCTTACCACGATGACGCGAAAACTGGTGGTTGAATTTACAAAGATGGAGGGTGCGGGCAACGACTTCGTCGTGCTCGATAACCGGTTTCTCCATTTTTCCAGTGAAGAGCTATCCGACATCGCGGCGCGCGTGTGTCCACGCCGATTCGGGATCGGGGCCGACGGGCTTCTTGCGTTCGAGATGGCGGACGACGCGGACTTCCGGATGCGGTACGTGAATGCCGACGGCTCTCCGGCGACGATGTGCGGGAACGGTGCCCGGTGCCTTGCCCGATTTGCCGTTACCGCCGGTGTACAGGGACCGAACGTCTCGTTTCTGACGGATGCAGGCACGTACCGCGCCTACGTGCCGACCGACCCCGACGCGGCTGTTCGCATCTACGTGCCCGAGCCGGAGCGTTGGACCCCCAACATCGCGCTGGAGGCGGACCCTCCGGGAGGGATGGAAGCCGTCCACTTCATCTGGACGGGCACGGAGCATCTGGTGGTGCCGGTGGACGACGCGGCGGCGGCGCCACTGGAAACGTGGGGGCCGCACCTGCGGTGCGATGCGGCCCTTCAGCCTGAGGGCGCAAATGTAAACCTCGTCGCGATCGGGGAGGACCCGCGTTCCATTAGTATTCGAACCTACGAAAAGGGTGTGGAAGGAGAGACCCTGGCTTGCGGCACCGGCGTGCTGGCCGCGGCCGTGGCAACGAGCCGACTGCGCGGTAGCGCGGCCGGTCTTGCGTCAGAGCCAGTGACGGTGAAGACCCGGGGCGGACGTCTGCGCGTCGGCCGGGCTGAGACGCCGGAGCGACCGGATCACCTGTACCTCGAAGGGCCGGCTCGCAGCGTTTTCCGCGGGACGTTTGAATGGGATTCGACCTAGTCGGACGTGCTCCAGGTCGGTCTAAGAACATCCTGTCTTTCTCGTGCAGGGTACCGTGTGACTTCGTCCGGCGATCAGAAAACGGGCTACCTCCCGGTGGGAAGTAGCCCGTTCGTCGTGTTGCCTGTGTCCCATCCCGGGCGACGGGAGGGGAGAGGCCGTCAGTTGAGCAGTTTCGACCGGTTGTCCGTGATGTCGGCGTTTTCACGAAGACCGGAGATGTACTGCTGCGCGACCTGGCGACGCTCCTGCGCGAGGAGCTGCTGCCGGATTTGCTGGCGTGTCTCCTCGGTCAGTTCTGCGGGCTCCGTCCGACCGGTCACTGTCACCACATACGCGGCGTTCTGGCCTTCCATCACGGGCGACGTTTCGCCTTCATTCAGACCGAAGGCGACGCCGATGATGGAACGGTCGTTCCCGAGGCCGGCCACGCGTCGTGTACCGAAGTTCAAGCCCTCCTTCGAACGAACGCGCGTACCGAGCGCGTCAGCGAGTGCGTCCAGGGAGGCGCCGTTCATGGCGCTTCGCATCTGTGCCAGAACGATGCCTTTCTTTTTCTCAGTGAGAACGCGGGGACGGATCTCGTTTCGGACCTCGTCGAACGGGCGGTATCCCTCTTCGGTGATGCCTGTCACTTTGGCGAGGATGAACTTGTCGTCCAGTTCGTACACGTTGCTGATCTGACCTTCATCCGATTCCGAGAGGAACCGCATCAGCGAGGCGCTACGCCCGATGCCGGGAATGCTGCGCGCTCCTTCCTCCACCTGGACGGTGCGCACATCGTAGCCGGCGGTCTGCGCTTCCTGCTCGAAATCACCGCCGTCCTCGGAGAAATACGCGATGTCCTCGAGTTTTGCCTGGAAGTCGTTGAGCGTGGCGGGGCTCGGATCGAGGCTATACGCCATATCGACGTACTGCACGGCGTCGGTCGCCTTTTGCTCGACCTTGATCAGGTGAAATCCGAAGCGGGTTCGAACAGGACCGACGAGGTCGCCAGGCTGGGCAGCAAAGGCCGCATCGGCGAACGGTTCGACCATGCGATCGCGCGTGAACCATCCGAGGTCACCACCCTCTGAGGCAGAGCCGTCGGCTGAATGGCGCCGTGCGAGGTCTTCGAACGTAGCCCCCTGCCGCAGGCTGTCCTGAAGGGCTTCGATCCGTGAGCGAACGTCGCTCACCGTAGCGTCGTCAGCGTCCTCACCGAGACGGAGGAGGATGTGCCGCGCCCGGACGAACGTCTGGTCGGCTGGCTGGGTGTCCTTGATCTTGATCAGGTGGCCGGCGTTGCCGGCGAAGACGGGGCCGACGATTTCCCCTACCTGCAGGTTGCTATAAATGGCCGTTGCCACGTCCGCCGGCATCTCACTCGGCGTGCGGTACTCGGTCGAATACGACGCGGCGGAAGCATTAATCTGGAGGAAGGTGGAGTCATCATCCGCTGCGGCGAATTCCGGTTTCAGGCGGCGGAGATCCTCGCGTACGAGTTGCGTATCCTGGGCCGTAGCGAGTTTCTCCTGCTGGACATATTGAATCGAGTAGGTCCGCTCCCGGGCGAAGTCCTCCTGGTTTTCGTCGTAGTAGTCCTCAAGATCCGCGTCCGTGACCTGTACGCTGTCGTTCGGGACCGACGCGTACCGCTGCAGCACATACTGGATATCGACGTTCGTATTCTGGCGCTCGTAGTAATTCCGGACGTCCGCTTCCGACACGTGGACCGTGGCTTGGACGATGTTGCTCATCTTCTGCTGGCGGCGCTGCTCCCGCATGTACTGCTCAATCTGCGCCCACGTCTCCTTCGCCTCCGGGTTCTGGGCGAAGTTGTTCAGCAGCTGATAGTTAATCTGGCCGGTCGAGTCGGCGAACTGCTGCCGGATGATCGGATGCGGGTCTTCGCCGTACACCATGTCCAGCAGCTCAGCATTCGTGACCGTGATGCCGAGGCGAGACATTTCCTGTTCGAGCAGAGCCGTGGTCACGAGCTGGTCATAGGCCTGCTCTTCCAGTTGGTCGCGCTGGGCCTGCGTGAGCTCGCCGTCGGACTGCTGCCGGGCTCGCTCCCGCAATTGTTCAAGAGTCTGCTGGTACTCCTGGTACGGAATCGCTTCACCATTCACGACGGCAATGTCGCGCGGCTGCGCCCCGATCGCGTCGAAGGCCTGCGAGTCTTGCAGGACCCAGATTACGCCGAAAGAGAATACGAGAATCCACAGTACGACTCCGGTGTTTTGCCGGAGATTGTTCATCACACCCATGGTAAGGCAGAGAAAGTCTTCTTGGGGGACGGCCGAGTGCGGCTGGGGGACACATGCGTAAGATTTGACGCCGCATCGAACCCCTACCATACTCGAATCGAATTGTTCTACCCCGCCGCGGGTCCTTCATGGATTCGCCATCAATCCATCGAATCCCTGACATCGAGGGAGGAAACACGCGGATCCGTGCCGGGAATGGTGCAACGGTCCCCCGTTTTTCAGTCCCGCTTCTATGTCCCGGTCCGACGTTCCCCTGGCCAACGAGAGGTCCGGGACCGAGAGGTATCGTCCCGCGTACCGCGTTATGCAACGGGACAGGAGCGCCGGAAGAAAAATGGTGCACCGCTCGTTTCGTCCGTCTTCGACGATTTCGCTCGACCATGAAGATTCTGAGCCGGAGTACGCTCGTGTGGGCGATTCTGATGTCCGTCGTCGCCGGCGGCACACTGGCGGTTATCGGTGATCAGGCGACACCATATGGGCCGTGGCCCGGGATCGGAATGGGCGTCGTCGTCCTGCTTCTTACGCTGCGACGCCCCCTTCGCCGGTGGCGCGTGAGCCGCCGCCCGCTCGGAGAGGCCTACCGGCAGTGGCTGAACGCCCGCGTTCCACTTTATCAGCGGCTGGACGCCGACGGACGGGCGCGCTTCGAACGCGATGTGCAGTTCGTCCTGGACGAGTATAGCTTTGAAGGCGTTCAGGGCGTCAATGCCCGCCCGGACCTGCAGCTCGCGGTCGCAGCGGGTGTCGCCTGCCTGCTTCACGGTCGACCGGAATGGGACTTACCCGGCACGACGAGTTTCCTGTTCTACCCCGACCGGTTCGACGACGATTACTTCGGCGGGGACTACGCCGACTACGACGGGATGGCGCACGAACAGGGCCCCACCATCCTGACTGCGTCTTCGGTTGAGCATAGTTGGGACTCGCCGGACGACGGTGACAACGTCATCCTGCATGAGCTCGCCCACCATTTTGATTTCGACAACATCAACGCCGACGGCGTCCCGTCGCTCGTTGCGCCGGAGTCGGCGCAGGCATGGCAGGCGCTGGTCAAGAACGAGATTCGGAAGGTCCGACACGGCCAGTCGATCCTGCGTCCGTACGCCGCGGAGGCGCCGTCCGAGTTTTTCGCCGTGGCAACAGAGGTGTTTTTCGAACAGCCAAACCGCATGCACGACCATCATGCAGATCTGTTCGGCGCCTTGTGCGCGTTCTATCAGATCGACCCGCGAACCGGAGAAAAGCCGGCCTCCAGCACGTCGGACGTCGTCGTCGGGTAGGACCGGTCCCGCAGCGAGGGTTCCATCTGCCGATCGGTCCTGTGCTCGCGGTAGACACTCTTTTACGTGACCGGTCCGGCTCGACCCTGGATGTCGCCGTCGAGATGCTCGCCGGACGCACGTGCGGATCGGATCGCATCAAACGCGCGGTCGACCTCGGGGGCCGTATTCCAGACGAACGGTGCCATTCGCAGGTAGCGATCCTTGCGGCTGTCGGTGTAGACACCGCGGGTTTTTAGGTGCTCGCAGAGGGCGTGTGCGTGATCGACCTCCAAGAGGATCATCGCGCTCCGGCTGGGCCGCGGGAGAGGGGATCGGACGGTCACATCGAGGTCTGCGGCGTGCTCCAGTGCCAGATCGGTCAGCGCCAGGCAATGCTCGCGGACGGAGTTGAGTCCAACGTCCAGCAGGATATCGACGCCCTCGACGGCGTGATACATCGAGGCGACCGACGTGGTACCGCCGAGGAAGCGCCGGCGGATGTCCTCATGCGGCTCGGGCTCGGGTCGAAAACCGAACGGGTCGGCATCACCAAACCAGCCGGTCAGGCGCGGCGTGATCTCGAGGCCGTCGCGAATGTAGACGAAGGCGTTTCCGGAGGACCCGCTCGCTTCCTTCAACAGACCGCCGGTGAAAACGTCGACGTCCAGGTCTTCCACATTCAGCGGCATCGTGGACGCGCTGTGGTAGCCGTCGAGGAGAAAAAGTCCCCCGTGTTGGTGTGTTGCGTTTGCGAGTCTTCGAACGTCCCGATCGGGGAGAAGGGCGCCGGTCGTAAATCCGACGTGACTAACGGCGGTCATCGCCGTTTCCGGGCCGATCGCATCGATCATTGCCTCGATATCGGGGCAGCCGTGCTGATCCGACGGCACGATTCGGGGTCGGAGATCGATCAGGGACGACCACTGCTGGACGCTGTGGAGCACGGACGGGAACTCGCCGTCCGTGACGACGATCTCCGATCCACGGTCGGCCACCTCCGGTGCGCTTAAGAGGCATTGAACGCTCCAGTGAACGTGCGGCTGGAGAATGCACGTTCCCGCCGGGGCGCCGAGCAAGGGAGCCACGAACGCGTCAGCAAGATACGTGGGCAGGCTCCACCAGCCCACCGGATCACCGCTGTCGGGCTTCCAGTGGTTCGGGATTTCGTTCCAGGCGTCGACCCCGAACCGTCGCCAGTCCTCGGTGAACGCTTTCATCATACCGGGCACCGTCGCGGGCTGAAGCCCGTGCGTGAAGGCACGAAACTCCACGACTGGACGATCATCACGATCCGGATCCGGGTGACGATAGCGCGATCGAACGTCCGGGGAGAGAAGCGGCATGGGAGACGGGGCGATGCGAGAGGGAAGCGCGGGCCGTCAGACGGTGGGGTATAACGTCCGACGCGGTTGCTATCGTCGGGTCCCCTCTCCGGAATGGTTTGTGGGCCCAAAAAGAAACGCTCCTACCGGGCGGGACGGCGGGAGCGTTTCAGACATGCTGCTACGGAGGCGCGGGTTACGCTTCCTCAGGCAGAATGTGAACGTAGCGGCGGTTGCCGCGGCTGCGCGAGAACTTGACCGTTCCCGTCTCTTTGGCAAAGAGCGTGTCGTCTCCGCCTTTGCCGACGTTCTGACCGGGGTGAAACTTCGTGCCCCGCTGACGGACGATAATGCTGCCGGCGGATACAAATTCTCCGCCATACGCTTTAACGCCGAGATATTTCGGATTGGAGTCGCGACCGTTTTTGGTCGACCCCATACCTTTCTTGTGTGCCATAACTGGACCTACAGTCTACGTTCTACAAGTTGCGAGAGGGTGTGGCGGGCTGTGCCCAACCACGAAGAACAGGAGCGAACCCTACGCGTCAGCAGGTTCAGCCTCTTCTT
>NZ_DAXETW010000043.1:0-2455 GCF_051155795.1 Longibacter sp. | reverse complement strand
GGGACGTGGAAATAGAGGTTCCGCGCCGTCTCCTCCAGGATCGACAACTGCGGGATCGTACCCAGAAGACCGGCGATGATCACGTACGTCAACGTCAGCACGACGAACGCACGGACGGCCGTATAGAGGCGCGTCCCAACGAAAGCAGACGAAGCTTCCGGAGCCCGGGATGTGGACGTCGCCATAGCGATCAGACGATCAGAGAGCATGAATGTGGATGCAACGTTACGACCCCGTCCCCGAAAAATTTCCGGTCCTGTGTTGAAAAAGAAGCGAGTTTGGGGGTGTGAGTTCAGGCTTCATCGTTCAGGGTTCAATGTTTTCTGCCGGACAACGGGGGTACTGAACGAGGGACGTCGGCGCCTGCAACCTGGCCAACGGCAGACCCACCGCCCCTATCCAGCCCTGTACGTTGAACCCTGAACCTTCAACTTACTTCCCCCTGTACCTTGAACCCTGAACGTTGAACTCATTCCCCGAATCAGTCCGTCCACACGTAATCGAACAGCAGCGTGGCGGCGGAGATGGTCGCTCCGGCGAAGCCGACCAGGGTCAGAAGTTCGGTTTCCGCGGCGGCCCAGCCGGCGCCGAGGATCGCTTTCCGCGTCGCGGTGACGACGGAGAGCAGCAACGGGACGAGGAGCGGGAGAAGCAAGACCGGGAGGAGCGGTCCGCTCCGGGCGGCCCGGGCGATGAGTGCGGCGAGGAGTGTGGTGGCGCCCGAGAGGCCGAGGGCTCCGAGAGCGAGAGTGGCGGCCAGCAATCCGGGGGAACGAACGGGGATCCCGAGCACGATCAGAAAGACGAGGACGGCGACCGTGTTGAGGCCGAGGACAAGCAGGAGCGTGTAGAGCAGCTTGCCGGCGAAGACCATGCTCGCCCGCGTGTTGAGTTGCAGCAGGAGCATCGTGCCCGTTTCCTCTTCGGAGACGAAGGACCGGCCGAGGCCGATCGAGGCGGAGAACAAGATCACAATCCAGAGGAGCGCAGATTGCACCCGTTCGCTGACCGACTCCTGCCCGATTGCAAACAGAACCAGCAGCAGCGCCGACAGGACAAACATCAGTAGCACGTTCACCGCGTATCGACTGCGGAGCTCCGTTCGAAGATCTTTGCGGAAAACGGCCCAGGCTCCGCGAATCCAGTTCATGTACCGTCCGTTGGTGGAGTCAGAGACAGGCGAAGCGATCGAAACACACGGCTCAGGCCGACCGCGGATCCATCAACCGTGCAGGTCTTCGGCCGGGTACAGGTAAGCCGTCCGACGTCTGGTCTCCGCCATTTTCGTTTTCGTTCACGCATTTCTCCGACCTACATGGCCTGCTCGACCGATCGAATTCTTGGCGCGTGCCTTGGTACGGCCGTCGGTGACGCCCTCGGCATGCCCATCGAAGGCATCAGCCATCAGAACGTTCGAACGTATTATAAGGGAATAAAAGAATTTCGGGCGGACGAGCAGCGAAAAGATCTGGATGCGGGACAGTGGACGGACGACACGCAGATGACGTTCGCGCTCGTGCAGGCTCTCGCTGCAAGCGATGGGCCAGCCGGCTGGCCGTCCGCCGTTGCCGGCGAATACGTGGCGATGCGTGAACATGCGCGTCGCTGGGGCCCGACGACGACCGCGGCGATTGATCGCCTTGCGGACGGCGTTGCTCCGGAGAATGCGGGGGAGAGCGAAGAGCCGACAAACGGAGCGGCGATGCGAGCGGCGCCGCTGGGAGCGTGGTGGTGTTGCACGGGTGCGACGCGAGAGGAGGCCTGGTCCGCGATCCGGCCCGTTCTGGCGGTCACACACAGGCATCCGGCCGCCCTGGCAGCGGGGTTCGGTCAGGCCGCTGCTGTGCAAGAAGCGATGGCGGTCGACGTGGAGACGTTCGATGCAGCCACGTTCTGGCAGACGCTCACCGACCACGTGACGTACGCGGAGAAGAAGCTCGCCGAGGACGGGGCGGCCGACACTCGCGTCTCGGACCGGCTCGACCGCCTCCGCATGCATCTGGACGAGTTTCCGCTCGACATGCGCGACCTGTGCGATGGGGCCGGGGTGCGCGCCGACGAAGCGTGGCCCTACGCCTGCGCGATGTTCGCCCGGCGGCCCCACTTGCTGGAAAATACGCTTCTGTCCAGCATCAACGTCGGGGGGGATGCCGACACGCACGGTGCCATGCTCGGGTCGCTCCTCGGGGCGCTGCATGGGTGGGACGCCTTTCCTGCCGAATGGCACGAGGGGCTGGAGGCGCGAGAACGGCTCGAAGAAGAGGCTGGTGCCCTCGCCGGAGCGATCACGGCGGCGTGATCACCCGTCGGTGCGTCGCGGTTACTCCGCTTCGGCTGCCTGGCGCTGCTTCGCAAGGTCGGCGGCTGTGACCAGGTCTGGATCCTTTGGGACGAAGACCGGGTCGTCCGCCGATGGCTCGTCGAATTCCCCGATGAAGCCGATCTCGGTTTCGAG
>NZ_DAXETW010000042.1:0-32160 GCF_051155795.1 Longibacter sp. | reverse complement strand
CAACGTACGTACGTCTCACCGCACAAACGCATACCGCACAGACATCATGGCCACAGCGTTTCTTTTCCCCGGACAGGGTTCTCAGGCTGTCGGGATGGGTTCGGACCTATTCGATCGGCGACCGGAGGCTCGAGAGCGATTTGAGGCGGCGAACGAGCTCCTGGATGTTGACCTGCTGACGCTGATGTTCGGTCTGGATACGAGCATCGCAAGCCCGGAGGATGAGTTGAAGCGAACGGAGATCACGCAGCCCGCCCTCTACGTGCATAGCATGGCCGCGATGGCGGTGCTGGACGCGGAAGGCGTGTCGCCGGACATGGTGGCCGGGCACAGCCTCGGGGAATACAGCGCTCTTGCCGCGGCGGGTGCGCTCTCGTTCGAAGACGGCTTACGCGTCGTCCGGCGGCGGGGCGAGTTGATGGCGGAAGCCGGCCACAAGCGTCCAGGCGCGATGGCGGCCGTGATCGGCGTAGACGATGAAGACGTTGAAGCGGTCTGCACGGCCGTGTCGGAGGAGACCGACGGCGTCGTTCAGCCGGCAAACTTCAATGCCCCGGGACAGATCGTGATCTCGGGAGACGAGGGCGCCGTCACCGAAGCGACCGGGCGCATCGACGGGCGCGTCATTCCGCTGCCCGTCAGCGGTGCGTTCCACTCGCCGCTGATGGATTATGCCCGGGACGGTCTGGCTGAGGTACTGGAAGCCGTCGACATCCGCGAACCGTCGTGCCCTGTTTACCTCAACGTGACGGCCAAAGCCACGACCGACCCCGACGAGATCCGGCAGCGACTCATCGACCAGCTTTTGTCGCCGGTCCGCTGGGCGCAGACCCTCCGCGGCATGCACGACGCAGGTGCAGACCGTTTTCTTGAGGTCGGCGCCGGACGCGTCCTGCAGGGGCTTGTCCGCCGAACGCTGGGACGCGACGTCGAGACCGCCGGGGCCGGGACGCCGGAAGAGCTGGACGCCCTCGTCGGAGATGCCGCCTGAACGGCGGATCCAATCATGGGCATCGAGTACCAGGCAGCCCCGGCTCTCTTCCCGGTGGGCTGTCCTGCATTCAGGACGAGGCGCGGCGACGTTCGGTTGACGGGAAGTTAACAAAGCAGGGGGTTGCTCGTATACGGCATGTCCGCCGTCCTCCCGTTCGCCGTCGTGCCGGTCATGACCCGCTTTTCAGCCGCCTTTCGCCTTCTTCTGGCATCTGCCGTCCTGCTACCCCTTCTCACGTCCTGCAGTACCTCTAAGCTGGACGGCTACGACGTCTCTGACATCGCGCGCTTCACGCTTCCATACGAGAGGGACGTGCCCTCTCATCCGGACTCGCTGCGGTTCGTTCGCGTCATCGAGGAAGACCAGACGGTCGGCGTGGCCACGGAGCGCAGCTTCGAGTCGCTGGCTCGCGACTGGTCCGTGTCGCGCCGTGACATCGGGCCGGCATCGCGTGCGCTCCAGGTCGTAGACTACGCTACCTTCTGGGGGATGGATCTGTCCCTGCTGTCGCTGGAGGTTGAAATGGGGATCTCCGACCTCTCGAAGGACCGTGCGCTCGAGCTCGTCGAAAAGCGCAAAAACGACGTTCGAAGCCAGATCCAGATCGACGTCTACTGGTTCGCGCGGCCGACGGCGAGCACCGTTCCCGGGCCGAACGCGAAGGGCGAGATCCGCGTCGACGACGGCACACGCTACCGGGCGACGCGCGCGGAGTACGGGCCGATACGGGATAGCTTCCTGCCCGATGGGTCGCGCGTCCTTTACCGCCGCTGCACATTTTACTTTGATCGCATCCAGGACGACAAGGATATCCTGGCGGAGAGCGAAACGCTCCGCCTTGACGTGCGTCGTTTTGCCGACCCGATCGAGGATACGTTCATCTGGTCCTGGGAAGAGGTCGTCGACGAGGCGGCCGACCGGACCGCTCGGAAAACGGCCGACGGATCGAAGCGGTGAGCGGCCGGGCGGGAGCGGAAATTTTGACGAGGAGGTTGTCATTCTGCCGGAGAATCCGAATCTTCCGTTCCGCCTCCTCGCTTTTCTCGTCCCGAAACCGCACGCCGTATTTTATGCAGATTGACCTGAGTGACCAGAGCATTCTCGTGACCGGTGGCACGCGTGGCATTGGCCGATCCATCGTCGACGCCTTTGCCGAGACCGGCGCCCGCATCGCGTTCACCTACCGGTCGTCCACGGAGGAGGCCGACGCGCTGGTCGCCGAGCTGGAGGAGCAGGGCGTGGAGGCGATGGCGCTACAGGGCGACGTGGCGGAGACGGACGTTGCGCAGCAGCACGTGGAGGCCGTGACCGACGCCTGGGGCGCTATTGACGTGCTGGTCAACAACGCCGGCATCACGCGTGACAATCTGATGCTCCGGATGAAGGAAGAAGACTGGGACGCCGTTCTCGACGTGAACCTGAAGGGAGTGTTCAACTACGCCAAGGCCGCGTACCGCCCGATGATGCGGCAGCGGGACGGGGTGATTATCAACCTGTCGTCCGTCGTCGGCGTCATGGGCAACCCTGGCCAGACGAACTATGCCGCGTCCAAAGCGGGCATCATCGGCTTCTCGAAGAGTCTTGCGAAGGAGCTTTCCACCCGCGGGGTCCGCGTGAACGTTGTCGCCCCGGGATACGTGGACACCGAAATGACGGAGGCGCTGAGCGACGATGCCCGTGACGCCATGCTGGATGCGGTCCCGCTCGGTCGTCCCGCCACGCCGGACGACATCGCAAGTGCAGTCCTGTATCTCGCGTCCGATGCGGCGTCGTACATCACCGGTCACGTCCTGCACGTCGACGGCGGGCTTGCGATGTAGTCGCGGCCGCCTGTCGGTCCGTGGAGCCGCCGGGCGACCGGCCGTAACGGTTCACCCGGAAACGGAGCCGACAATTTCCCGTCGCGTAGGATCGTTCTGATCCGCCGCTGCGTAGTACGCGCAGGATGTGCAATCGTACATCCGTGTTGTTTCTGGACAAACCTGGACATCCGTCCACTATGGCCCCTGATACGCCGAGTTCGTACACCCGCCTCATCGATCTGACCTCGAAGGCGCAGAAAAAGAAGCGCCGGGCCGAAGTCGGGGAGTTGCCCCAGCCCGACCCACCGCTCGACGAACTCACCATTGATGATCTGCCCGACGATATTGAGCAGGCCGTTCGCGCCGCCGGCTGGACCAGCCTGATGCCGGTTCAGCAGAAAGCGATACCCTACATGCTGGCCGGACGCGACATCATCGTCCAGTCGAGAACCGGTTCCGGGAAAACCGGCGCCTTCCTTCTCCCGCTGTTTCAGATCCTGAATCCCAAGCAGAAGGAACAGCAGGTCCTGATCCTGACGCCAACACGCGAACTGGCGCGACAGGTGTTTGAGGAATTCGAGCGGATGAAGATCGCCACGCCCCGCACGAACGATCTCGATGCGGTCCTCATCTACGGAGGCGTCGGGTACGGTCCGCAGATCGAGGCCCTCGAGAACGGGGCCCAGCTGGTCGTCGGTACGCCGGGGCGCGTGCTGGACCTACTCAACAAGAAAAAATTCGACGCCTCGAACATCCACGCGCTCATCCTCGACGAAGCGGATGAGATGCTGTCCATGGGCTTTTACCCGGACATGATGGAGATCCGCGAGTTCCTTCCGGAAGACCGGCAGTCCTACATGTTCAGCGCAACGATGCCGGCGAAGGTCCGCACCGTTGCCCGCGACTTCCTGAATGACCCGGGGTTCCTGTCGCTTAGTAGCGAGCGCGTCAGCGTGGAGGAGATAAAGTACCGCTACTATCTCGTCCCGCCAATGCAGAAGGACTCTACGCTCCATCGCCTGATCGAGCTGGAGGAGCCGGAATCGTCGATCGTCTTCTGCAACACGAAACGAGAGGTCAGCTACGTCACGCAGTTTCTGAACAACTCCGGCTTCGAAGCCGAGGAGATGTCAGGCGATCTCTCGCAGAATGCGAGGGAAGAGGCCATCGACCGCCTCCGCGACGGCGATACCCGCTTCCTCGTCGCCACGGATGTCGCCGCGCGCGGCATCGATGTGACGCAGTTGAGCCACGTCTTCATCTACGACGTGCCGCAGGACCGCGAGTACCTCATCCACCGCTCGGGACGGACGGCGCGCGCCGGCAAGAAGGGCACGACGATCATCCTCGCCACGAACGAGGATGAGTTCGAGCTGCTTCGCATGGCCCGCCGCTACGACATCGAGGTCGAGAAGCAGGAACTGCCGGAAGACCCGATCAAGGTAGCAGAGGATGCCCTCGCGGCCCGGAAGCGCGACACGGAGGCGGACCAGGATATTATCGACACCTTCGTGCCGCTCGTCTCCCGCCTCGCCCAGAGTCGTCCCGAATTGCTCGCGACACTCGTCGCTGAGCTGTACGAACAGGTCCAGGCGGAGAAGGAAGAAGCGGACGACGAGGAGGACGACACGCCGCGCCGCTAATTGCTGTCATCGAGGTCTCCGTTCATTCGATCGGGCGCATGATGTCGACGAGACCGACCGCTCTGGTGCTGGCCTTGATCTTTCTCGTCGGTCTGACCGGCCCGCCTGCGATGGGACAATCGGAGACGGGACAATCGGAGGCCGACACCCCGTCCGGCCCCGGCGATTACGTCATTTACACCTCGGACGGTGCGCCGATGTCGCTGGATCGCGTCATGGAGTCGGTGGATACCGTCGACGTGATATTTGTCGGGGAAACGCACGACGACCCGACCGCGCACGCCCTTCAAGATTCGCTGCTTCGACGCCTAGAGCAGGTCGCGGACACCGCCGGCCGCCCGATCGCGCTGTCGCTGGAGATGTTCGAGCGCGACGTCCAGTCGATCGTTGATGAGTACCTGTCCGGGCACATCGCAGAGCGTCATTTCATCGATGACGCCCGCGCCTGGCACAATTACCGCTGGGCCTATCGGCCGCTGGTTGAGCGAGCCCGTGCGGGCGGCTATCCCGTGCTGGCTGCGAATGCCCCTCGCCGCTACGTCAACCGCGTGGCGCGGGAGGGACCGGCTGCGCTGGAGACGCTTCCGTCCTGGGCTCGCGACTGGCTCGCCCCGCTGCCCTATCCCGGGCCGAGCGACGCATACCGCGACAAGTGGCGGGCACTGATGCGCCGTGCGATGCCGGAAGACCACGGCGGAGCGCCGACCGATTCCACCGACGCCTCCCCGCACGGCAGGCCTGACGGTCAGGAGGCCGCCCATCCGCACGGGGCGGGGAGCAGCGGACCCTCGACCATGCTGCAGGCGCAGGCCCTGTGGGACGCGACAATGGCGCACACGATCGCGCGGCACCTACTCCGACGCCCAGGGGCTATCGTGGTGCATCTGACCGGCGGCTTCCACGTGTCGAGCGGCACGGGCACCCCCGAAGCACTTCGGCACTATCGCCCGTCCGCCCGGTCGCTCGTCGTGATGATCCAGCCCGCGGCCGACCCGTCGCGCTTCGAGCCGGAGCAGCACGAAGGCCTGGGCGACGTCGTCATTCTCACGGAGGAGGCACAAGTGCCGTCGCGCACACGTGGCCAGTGACCGATTGTAGGCCGAGGTGTGTAGGACACGGTGCGATGTGGCGCGGTGCCGGCGTGGACGATATCGCACAGCAAACATGTGCGATTTGGCGCACCGGTGTAACCCTTTTCGGCGTTTGATGCATCTTATGAGGGACGGTACAGCACTTGCAGCTTCTGCAGGTGCCGCGTTACTCCACTGATCGACCCGCCGGAATCATGTTACGCACCTCGCTCGAATCCCAGCTCCGCTATCGCAAACACGGATATGCCTGGGCGCGCCGCGTCATCGCCGGCTTGACGGTATGCCTCGTTCTGATTGCAGGCATCGTCGAGCGCGATACGCTGATTTCGCCCACGGTTTCCATGACGTCGACACCCGCCCCGACGGTCACTCCTGACCAGCCGGAGTGTCCCCGGGCTGTGCCGACCCGAGCCCACATCCACGTCCTGATCCCGAAATCCATTGAGCATGTGATGGGGCGGTAAGCATCGTGCGCCGGGCACCCGGGTTTCTTGCACTCCGTATTCGTTCCTGAACCGCACCCTGACATGACGAGCTCCCCAGCCACGCGGGGCGCTGCCCACACCGGCAGGCCCCGTTTTTTTGTTGATCCGGTTTGGGTGGACGAGGCGACCGCGGGGCCCGTCCCGCCCGGTGGGATGGCAGATCGACGGGGTCGATCGGGGGTACTCAAACGTAAACATCGTTCCGCACGGGCAACTCCGGCGGGGCGGGCGCGTCACCAAACGTCCGCACGGGGCGAGACCCGCCTCATGCCATCGCCGTATCGTTTTCCACCGACCCATCCATCATGACCGACCTATCGAGCAAAAGCGTCATCGTCACCGGCGCATCCAGCGGCATTGGCGAAGCAACGGCCCGGATGCTTGCCGCTGAAGGCGCCCGCGTGGCCCTCGCGGCCCGTCGCACCGACCGGCTGAACGAGCTAAAAGCCGACATCGAGTCGGACGGCGGCACCGCCATCGTCGTTGCGACCGACGTGACGGACCGCGACCAGGTCCAATCCCTGGCCGATGCTACCCTCGATGCCTTCGCCAGCATCGATATCCTGGTCAACAACGCCGGCATCATGCCGCTCTCGTTCGTTAAGAACCTGCACGAGGACGAATGGGAGCAGATGGTAGACGTCAACATCAAGGGCGTGCTCCACTGCGTGGGCGCCGTCCTGCCCGCTATGCTCGACCAGGGGAGCGGGCATATCATCAACGTATCGTCGACGGCGGGGCGTCGCCTGTTCCCCGGCGGTGCGGTTTACTGCGGCACCAAGCACTTCGTACGGGCGCTGTCGGAGGGCATGCGAAAGGAGCTGGCACCGCATGAAAACATTCGCGTCACGAGCATTCAGCCCGGTGCGGTCGCGACCGAGCTGACGAACACGATCACCGACACGGAGGTGATGGATATGTTCAAGGAGCGGCATGGCAAGATGGAGCCGCTGGAGTCGGAGGATATTGCCGAGTCGATTCTATACGCCGTAACGGCCCCGGCGCGTGTCGACGTTGAAGAGTTGATGGTGCTTCCAACCGATCAGCGAACGTGACGCAGGACTTCCTTTCAGATCGGATGCAGATCAGGCCATGTCGCCCCCGTCCGGGCGGGATGGCCTGTTTCTTGTTTTACACCTCGTTCCAATCGGCTGCGCTTTTCTAATTCGCAGATTCAAAGACGATGGCTACACGCAACTCCCTGTGCGTCGAGTTTTCAGAAGACATCAGCGACTGGCTGGTGGAGACGGCCAGGGCCTGCAATACGACGCCGCAGGACGTGGTGCGCCTGCTGGTTATGGCACCAGTGTTCATGGAGAACGCCGAGAAGCACAACGGGGCGCTCCCGGACGTCGGGCGTGATCCGTCGAACGGAAGTGGAAAAACCCAGGTGTTAATGCAGGAGGCCCTCTCGAAAATCTACGACGCCACACGCCGCCAGTCTGTCGACGAGAAGATGCTCCGAAACGAAGTTCGGTCTATGTTCGAAATGATGAACGACGCGTAGTTCCCGGATTTACGCCGTCCCGTGGTCGGGGCGTGGCCGTTCCAGTTGTTCGGGATGGGCGCAGAGCTGCTCCAGTCGTTCAACGTACCGTCCGACATGGAGCCCATCCATCAGGCCGTGGTGAACAGCCACCGAGACCGGCATTTCCAGACGTTCCTCTCGCTCGGTAAAGCGTCCGAGCACGATTTTCGGCACGGAGTCGTCCGTTCCATAGCTGCGCGCATGCGAGAAGCTCGTGAACGAAACCCACGGCAAGACGGAGTAATGCAGGACGTCGCCGTCGTCGGGTCGATCGTCCAGCCCCTTGGTTGAGCGTACGTGCTCGATCACCTGACGGCCGGCTTCCTCCCACTCGGCAAACGTGGGCGCGGGCTCGAAGTAGCCGAACCCGAAGGTGTCGTCGTCCCGCAGAATTGTGCAGCCAGGCATGATGCGATCCTGCACGCGCACGCGGCCGCCGTCCAGTCGATAGCGAAAGTTCGGCACCGTTTCGGTCGCGCGCTGCGACGCGTACAACGAGGCGAGGAAGAACGAGGCGCCCGACGCCTCCGTCCAGGCTTTCAGGTTTGTCACGTCCACCTCCACGCAGACGTTGAAGAAAGGATTGTCGAGGCGGCTATAGAATTCGAACTGCGGTCGCCGCGGCCAATCGTCCAGGTTCAGGTAATGCGGCACGGGAAGACGGGGTCGAGTGAGCGGATTCGCGGACGTGCCGGTCGGCCCGGCTGGCGGTTCACGGGAAGTACTTCATGGTACCTGGGACGTCGTTGCGCGTCAACGTCGAGGCCGTTCCGGCGGGTAGCTTTCACCGGCAATCTGATCTCCGGGTTGTGCGCGGCGGCGGGGGAGAGCGTACCGGCGCTGCACTTGCCGGTAACACCCCGTCCGTGAAAATCGACGGAGCAATTCTTCCCTCGAGCCGTCCGAATCGTGATGATGCGGACGGATTCGGTCACGCCGAAGGGTCGTTTATCCTGTACACCGAGGAGATATGGGGCGGCACTTGTTGTGGGCTATTGGAATGCTGATGCTGCTCTGGACCGGTTGCCAGACCGGGGAGGGAGCACCGGGCGTGGAAGACGCGTCTACGACCGCTTATGCGGATTCCCTGAGGGCACGGGTGGTCGAGGGGATCCGAACGCGGGTTGAGAGTGAGGTGATCGGCCTGGACGGGCTGCCGCCGAATGAAGAAAGTCGTCCGCTTCGGATGATGCGCTGGTACGAGGAGACGGGCTTTCAGCCGCTCTGGGTGGACGGCACCGGCCCTCTTCCCGTCGTGGAGCGCCTGTTGGGTGTTCTGACCTCGGCGGCTGACGTAGGCCTCTCGCCGGAGGCGTATCCGGCGGGTCGCATCGACGAGCGGGTGCGGGCGGTGCAGTCCGCAGATTCTATGTCGGTCGCGGACCTTGTCGAACTTGAATTGCTTTGCACGAGCGCGCTCTGGCGGTACGCGATGCACCGCGCGTTCGGTCGAATATCGCCGGGTGAGGTTACGCCCACGTGGAATATGCCGATGCGGACCGGGGATGTGATGTCGGTCCTGCGGCGGCTGTCGTCGTCGGGGGATCTCGACGCGGCGCTGGCCTCGGTCACGCCGGCGACGCCGGCCTACGCAGAATTGCAGAACGCCCTTCGCCAGTACCGCGACGTGGAAGTCGACGGTGGCTGGCCGGCCGTTCCGGACGGTCCGTCGCTGAAACCGGGCGAGGTCGACCGCCGCGTTCCCTCGATCCGTGAGCGGCTCGCCGTCACCGGGGACCTAACCGTCTCCGTCGATTCTGTGCGTGCACGCATCGAACGTGCTTCGTCTTCGCCTCCGACTGGGGGAGAAGTCCGTCCAGAGGAAGCCGCCGACGCACCGACGGATTCCCTGTATCGATATGACGATGGACTGGAAGCCGCCGTCGTCCGGTTTCAGAGGCGACACGGACTGACGGCCGACGGCGTCATCGGCGACGCCACGCGTGCGGCGATGAATGTCCCCGCCGAACGCCGCGTCGCGCAACTCGTCGCCAACCTCGAACGGTGGCGATGGATGCCCGACTCCCTCGGTGCACGCTACGTCCTGGTCAACATCGCTGGCTTTTCGTTGGACGTGGTCGAGGAGGGGCGGACCGTCCTGTCCATGCGCGTTGTGACCGGTCGGCCCTACCGCCAGACGCCGGTTTTCTCGGATGAAATATCGTATCTTGTCTTCCGGCCCTTCTGGCACATCCCGCATAAGCTTGCCGTCGAGGACAAGCTGCCCCTCATCAGGCGGGATCCGAGCTACCTCGAGAGGCAGCGGATCAAGGTATTTCGCTCGTGGGATTCGGACGCGGCCCCTGTGGACCCGGCTACGATCGACTGGTCCACCGTCACGGCGGAAAATTTCCCCTTCCGCCTTCGCCAGGATGCCGGACCGCTCAATGCGCTCGGTCGGGTCAAGTTTATGTTTCCCAATCCGTACAGCGTATACCTGCACGACACGCCGACGCGCGGCCTCTTCCAGCAGGCCGAACGGAGTTTCAGTTCGGGGTGCATCCGGGTCGAACGGCCCGTAGAGCTGGCGAGGTATCTGCTTCACGATCAGCCCGGGTGGACCGCAGAGCGAGTCCGCGAAGAGATGTACGGGGACGGAGGGGAGCGCGCCGTCGTCCTTCAGCGACGCGTCCCGGTCCACCTGCAGTACTGGACGGCGTGGGTTGAGGACGGCGCGGTTCACTTTCGGAACGACATCTATGATCGCGACGCGCAGCTGCTCCGTGCTCTGGAGATCGACGACGCTCCGTCCTGAGGGCCGGCGGTTGCGTCGTCGTCCCATCCGCAACGCGCCCCGTGCCCCCCGCGAGGTATGCCGTTTGCGATGAATTACACACGCCACCCGCTTGACCGACCGCCGGACGTTTCCTTCGTTGCCACCGAGCCGACCGTTCGGTCCTGATACGCGCCAACCGTTATCTTCCCGACATGTCCGTATTGCTACGCCGCGCCACAGCGCTTCTCGTGGGCCTGACGGCCGTGCTCTTTCTCGGTGCGCCGAACGCATCGACCGGCTCGTGGCCGGCGTTCGCCGCCGATTCTCGCCATGCGTCTCCCGCAGCCGAGAACGCCGACGATGAACCGGCGCTTCGGCTCCGGTTCGGCGATCATAGCATCCGGTCGCCGGTGATGACCGTCTCCGTGATGCCGGGCGAATCGATTCCCATAACCGTCGCGAACGCGTCGGATCTGAGCGTCAGCGTCGGGCCCGGCGGGGGAGAGGCGGTGCCGGGACTCGGAGGGCAGTGGCTGTTTCGCGCGCCGGATGCTCCCGGGACAACGACGGTGACGGTGCGGTCGCCGGGGCGCGACGCCGCCATCCGCCTTCAGGTGTTCGTGCTGCAGCCGTGGGACCATCGGGGCACCTCGATGGACGGCTACCATATCGGACGGTATCAGCCGAGGGCGCGGCGTGGCCTCACGTCGTATGAGCGGCCGCGGGGCTTCGTCCGCGTGACTGATCGCAACCGGGACCTTCGCGTGTCGCCGAATTTTCGCCTCTCGCAGTTTCTCTGCAAACAGGGCGGGCCGGGCCCGGAATTCGCGCTCATCGACACTGAGCTGGTTCAGGCCCTCGAAGCCGTCCTCGCCGCCCTGCGTGAGCGCGGGCACGCGGCGCCGACGCTCCACGTGATGAGCGGTTTTCGAACACCATTCTACAACCGGTCGATCGGAAACACGACCGTCTACAGTCGCCACCTCTACGGCGACGCTGCCGACATTTTCGTGGATGCGGACAACGACGGGTGGATGGACGACCTGACCGGGGACGGCCGCGTGACGGAGGCCGATGCGCGCTACCTGGCGCGCGTGATCCAGTTGACGCTTGGGGAAGACGGGACCTTCGAGGGAGGACTCGGCACCTACGGCCCGGCGTCGCATCGCGGCCCGTTCGTCCATCTCGACGTTCGCGGCTATCCGGCGCGCTGGTGAACCGAACCCGGAGGCCGCGATCACGGCATGCACAGGTGGCACCGAGACGGATGGATGACCAACGTGTTGATGCGCCGCAGGAGGAGAGGCCGGCTGCCCCGATTTCTTCGTCCGGTTGCGCCGGGGCGAGTCGGCCGCGGACGCCGCAGGATACGCGCCTGACCATTCGATCTTCGTATTCTCTGGACGATTTCTCGCCCGGAGAATTCGCTGGGACTGCCACGATCTGTCGTTCCGGGTGCCGTTCCCCTCGGTCGATAGATCTCCTCATTCGCCATGTCCCTTCTTCGGTGTCTTGATTCGTGTCGTTCCGTTTCGGCTCCTGCACGTCCGCGACGCGTCTTTCCTGCCCCTGCGAGCTGGTTTGGTGGGATCGTCGTCGCTTTCCTGCTTCTGTGCGGCACGGACGCCGCGTCCGCGCAGGGTACGTATGCTGATGCGCGCGCCACGCCGATCGTGCCGTCCATGCTCGCCCGCGGCGATGCCGGAGTGGCCCGCCCCGACCTGTACGTCGCCTCGCTCATCAATCCGGCACAGCTGGGGGCGGAATGGGGAAACGAGCCGCGCTTCACGATCCTCGGGGTGGCCGTGAGCGGTCGCCCGGGTCGGGTCCGGGATGCGATTGACCTGTTCGAGGATGAACTCGCCGACGTGGAAGACCTCACCGATGAGGAGGTCGATGCGGTTGAGGAGGAGGCGCTGGACCTGTTCGAACGCCCGCTCACGCTCCGGTCGGCCGTGCTGCTCCCGTCGGCCGTCTTCCGGGCGGGATCGGTGGGCCTCAGCGTCGGGGCGTACGTGACGCAGACAGCGCGGGCGCAGGCGATCCGGGGTCCCATTTCTCCCGACATCGCCGTGTTCGGGCAGACCGATGGCATCGTCGCCGTCGGTGCGGGCATGCCCATTGGGACCTCCGGTGTTCGCGCCGGCGTGACCGGCCGGTACGTCCGCCGCTACGTGTCCACCTACCGGCAGATCGCGGAGGATTTCGACGTACCGCCCATCCTGTCCGGCTCCACCCTGGCGCTCGACCTCGGGCTGCAGTACGACGTCGCCAGCGTGGAGGGATTGACCGCTGCCCTCGCGGTGTACGACCTGCTCGGCGGGCAGATCTCGTATGAGCAGGACGACTTCTTCGGGGCCTTCGAAGACGAGCCGGAAGCGGGATCCGTGGAGGCGGCCGAGGTCATCCTGGATGAGTTTGACGGTCCGCGGATGCGACTCGGGGTCGCCTACGCCATCCCTCGCCAGTACATGCCGCGGATGGGCGCGACGACCGTGTTGCTGGACTGGAGCACCGCCTCCACGACCGGGTCGCGGCAGTCCTTCTTCCGGCGCCTGCGGCTCGGGACGGAAACCAACGCCGGGCTCGTCCAACTCCGAGCCGGGCTGAGCCAGGGCCTCCCGTCTGCGGGAATCGGCCTCAACGGCCGGGTGGTGCACGTTGATTACGCCATCTACGGCCGGCAGGAAGGCGTTTCGCCGGAGGACGGGTCCGCGTACGCCCACACGATCCAGCTTCGCTTCGGGTGGTGATTCCGGCGACGGCCGGCTTGGCGGTGCACCTCCCGCTAGATCACGTCCACCGAATACACGAGTTCGGCCTGGCAGTCCTGGCTGCCATTCACGAGGCGGATGTCGCTCGTGGTCACGTTGCTCCATCCCGTGCTTCCGAACGTGTGCCGCTTGGAGGTGCTGAGGGTGGCCATGCGAGCGTCCTTGAACCGTCCCCCGACGTCTCGATCCCATTCCGTACTGTAGAAGGTGATCGCGAACTGGTTTCCGTCCTCTCGCTCCATGTCGAAGACGACCTCCTCGTTCAGCACGACGCGGTCACCGTCGCCCAGCTGGATCTCAGGACGTCCCCGGATGAAGTCTCCTACTCGGGTGCCGCCCCCGTTTACGATGGCCCGAAACTGGAACTCACCGTCCCCATTGAGGCCGCCGTCACAGTCGCTGCGGACGAAGAACTCTTTCAGGTCGACCGTGATGGTATTGGCCGTCTGCACCGAAGAGCACTCGGTGGCCGTATACTCCGTCGTGTAGCCCAGTTTGGCCAGCTGATCGTCCTTCAGGTACTTGACGGCGTACGAAATCGGCACGCCCGGATTGCTGCGCGAGTAAACCGCGTTCTCGCCCGTGATGATGGGTACCAGGTCGCCGGCCGAGCGCGCCGTCACGGCCTCTGAGGCTACCGCGGCGTTGCCCCCCAGTGTGATCACCTCGACGGTCGAGCGCTCCAGAATCTCCTGATAGCGCGCCTCCATGTCGCCATCGACCTGCGTGCCGGTGGCATATCGGAATGCGGCCTCCACCTCGGCGGAGGTGTATGACGCCGACGTCTCCATCCGAAACATGATGATCCGCCCGTAGGTCACCGACGCGATATAGGCCGGTGGCGCGTCGCTATCGAAGGCAGACTGGACGTCCGCCAGCGACACGTTCGGGCCGAAGACGTCCTCCGGTTGCGCTCCGTTTTCCTGAACGAAGCTCACCGTGTAGAAGGCCTGCTTGTAGGTTGCCATGACGACGCGCTTCGTCTCGGTCGTCTCGTAGTTGAACTGGGACTGCACGTCTCCGGTGGCCCACGCAACGTTTAGCCCCACGTCCATCGACGCCTGGGTCGATGTGTACGACGTAGTGATTCGATTCGACGAACTGGAGGCGTTTACGTATCCCTCTTCGTATGCATTGGCGTTCCACCACTCCAGTGCCTCGTCGATGGCCGTCTGGACGCTGGCCAGGTCGGGGCGCTCGATCGTCCGGGTTCCCTGCTCGCCGATGCCCGGCAGGTCGACGCGGATCTTGACGGGGGAGCGCTCGAAGCGGGCCGGTTCCGGCAGGCCGTCGAGCAGCGACTGGTTGGCTTCGACAAGCGCGCCCGGCCAGATGACATCCGCGGTGGGGCGCAGGATGGCGATTTCCTCGAAGTTGTTCTGCAGGTTGTAGGACGTCCGGACGCAGGTCCGCTCGATGTTGCCCTCCTGTTCGGTGGTGGTCGTGGTATCGACCGGCTCGCGGGCGGCGTCGCTGGGCTGGACATTCAGTAGGGCATTCGAGTCATAATTCAGGTTGGTGAGGTAGTCCCCGATGGACTCGGCGTCCGGGTTTGTGACGGGCGCTGTCCCGGGTCCGCCGTCACAGGCGGCGAGGCCCAGAGTCAGAGCGACGAGAAGGACGGTAGTTCGTACATAGGTCATGGCGGTGTGCGACTTCGGCTCAAGATCAGAACGAACGATGAGAGCGCAGCCATTCATCTCACAGGTGGCTCTCAGTGTTGGACGCAAGAAACCGCCGCCAAACCGTCAATCGGTCATAAGAGCGTTACATTCATCGCGAAAATGGGGAGGAGAGGGCCGGTCCGCGGGATCGGTTGTGGCGCCCGACGCCCACGCGTCCCCACACACTACGCGCCGCACACCACGCGCCCCGTGAGCCGGACCGTTTGGCCGGGCAACACGGGGCGCGATGATGGTGCTATATCATGTTGCTACGCTGCGTGCGGATCCGGCCGCCTACAACGCATCATCTTGACGGGCCAGGCCGACGTAGACCCGGCTGCTCGGCGCCTCGTTGATCCAGAGCACGTCCTGTAGCCGGTCGCCATTGAAGTCGCCAGTCAGCGGGGTAAATTGCGACCAGTCATCCTGTGGGAGTGCCTGCTCGGCGCGGGAGAAGTCGAAGACGCCATTTTCCGTTCCGAGGCCGACGTAGATCGACGGGTTCGACCGGTCGAAGGCCACGAGGTCACTCCGTCCCTCGCCGGTAACGTCGGCGAGACGAATGTCCGCCGCGGCGACGGGAGAGGGCAGGAAATCCTGGACGCCACTGGTGAAGGATCCGGCGCCATCCGATAGCGAACGGTGCACAGCGGTACGGTTGCCAGGGTACGTCGGGTTGATGAAGAGGAGGTCCGTCCCGTTCCTCCCGTCGATGTCGCCCGCAATCGTGACGTAGTCATCCCAGCCCGTGCCACCGCGGCTGTCGAACGCCAGGTCGAAGTACCCATTCTCGCCCGGATCCGTGTTCGGCGCGATGAGCGATTCGCCCACGTACCAGCCGTTGCGCGAGTCGGTGGTGACCGACCAGATCATGTCGGCTTTGGTGTCGTTCGTCACGTCCCCCACGAAGGCCTCATAGGGAAACCACGTGCTGCCCTGGTTCTGGCTGGTGGTGGGGAGGCTGAACGTCCCGTCCCCGTTTGAGAAGCCGACGAAGGTTCGGTTGCGGTCTCCGAGCAGGTTCCACACGAGGTCATCGTCGCCATCCCCGTCCATATCGCCGACGAGGGTTCGGTACTGATCCCATCCGCCGCCCTGCGTCGGGGTGTCCGGGTGGGGCACCGCGTCGAGGAAGGCGAGGGAACGGCCGCTGGCACGCGCCACGTAGGTTCGGTTTGCGCCGCTTGCGTTATCGACCCGGCTCCAGACCAGTTCATAGCTGCCGTCGTCCTCCAGATCGGCCGTGACGAAGTCCGAATCCGCCCATCCGCTGGAGGGCGCATCTGGATGGATCTGGACCTGTGGAGAGGCGAACGTGCCATCCCCGTTGGCGAACGCGATGGCCACTTCATTGGTCGCTCCGAGATGGTTGAAGACGAGGTCGTCGCTGCCGTCGCCGTCCACGTCTGCGGTCGTCGTTGAAAAGGGCGTCGAGATCGGGACGTAGAGGGTTTCCGCATTCCGCAGGTCGAACGTCCCCGGTGAGGCCTGCGTGGCCGTGCACGTCCGAATCTCGTAGTCGGTTGCCTCGGTGACCTTCGCAATGCTGTTGTCGCCCAGGTTGCGGAACGTGTAACTGAGGGGCGCCGCGGTGCTGAGCGGGGCGTTCTCGGTGAAGTAGTCTCGCCAGTTGCCCGAGCGAATCACGTCGATGACATTCTGTCCATCGCCGCCGATCGACGTAACCTCGACCTTCGCCTCTTCGAGAATTTTTTTCTGCTTGGCATCCAGGGAGGCGCTGCCTCCACTGCCGATACCGTCGTACGCCGCATTCATCGCTGCCTCGATCTCGTTCCGGCTTGCCGTCGAGGTGATGGAGAACATCATCATCCGGCCGTAAATGATCTTCGACACGTAGATCGGAAGGTTGTCCGGCCCGATCTCTCCACTGCGCTGGAGCTCCTGCAGCTTCTGTTCGGTGAACACCTCGGAGAAGACGTCGCCCGGTGCCGGCGGGTTGTCGATTTCCACCTCGTACATGTTCTGGTAGTAGTGCGCCGTGACGGTCGTCTCCGATGCCTGCCGCTCGATCGACCCGCGAGCCGACGCGCTGTAGCCGAGGTAGCGTCCCGAGAGGCCCATCTCGAGGGCTGTTTGCTGCTCGCTATGGTAGGTTCGGAGCTCGAACGCGATGGAACTGGGCGTGGCGATGCCATCCTGCACGGCCTCGCCGACCATGGTACTTACGGCATCCCGGACCACGGATTTCGTCGGCTCCTCGACGGTACGGAAGCTTGCCCGCGTCGTCGACACATTCAGCGACACGTTCAGGGGAGCGCGTTCCGCTCCCGAGATGGACAGGTCGGAGATGCTGCCGATGGTATGGCTTTTCCCCTGAAGGAGGGCGCCGGGCCACAGCAGCTCGCTCGGATTGTACATGACGAGGTCACGCCCCGGCGTGCGCGTGATTGAGTACGGCTGGGTTTCACACTGGTACTCGACATTCTTGAGGTTGTACACCTCGCCGTCATCGCCGATGCTGTCAACGTCGACGGTGATGGGGGCTTCCTTCACCGCATCTCCGGTCGGACCGCCCGCATCCGCCTTGGGCGGCGAGAACTCGCTCCAGGCAGGGAGCTCGTTGAGGTAGGTGTCCACGTCTTCGACGTTGCCGGACGAAGAGGTGCCCGGCGTGCCGCTGTCGCAGCCGGAGAGCAGAAGGGTGAAACCGATGATGAACAGGATTACTCGGAAAGAGGTCATGGTCGCGGGCGTCAGGTGGACGGACAAACGGTGGGCAGGGAGGGGCCGGTGTGGTTGGCTCTCATGTTCTGACGCATCGAATCCACAAAGAACCTGCAGCCGTTCATCATTTCTTAATAATTGAAGGGGTCGCCCAAGCGGTGTCCGTTCGGGAGGCGGGATGTGGCTCATCCACCGTGTCAGAATTGGCGCGGACCTGTCATTTCGGGGCATCGTACGTTGATCCGGCTCCGAGCGCCTTGTATTCTGGATCCTACTCAGGCCCCTCTTGAATCCGTCTTGCGTGGCATGTCCCAGCCTTTCACGGAGTTGCTCAACGACCTGACGGGTGGGAATCGCACCGTGGTCGACGCGGTCCTGCCCCGTGTGTACAACGAGCTCAAGTCGCTCGCCCGCCGGTCCCTCCACGGCGAACGAGCCAACCACACGCTCGACACGACGGCCCTCGTGCATGAGGCGTACGAGAAGCTCGTCCAGCAGGACCGCATGACGTGGCAGAACCGCGCCCACTTCATGGGTGTGGCCGCGCTGTCCATGCGACGCATCCTGATCAATTACGCCAAGAAGCGACAGGCGCAGAAGCGCGGGGGCGGCGCACCGGTCGCGACGTTCGAGGACGGGATGGCGCCGCGGAGCGTCCGTGCAGAAGAGCTGATCGACCTGAACGATGCCCTCGAGCAGCTCGAAGAGATGAACGAGCGACAGAGCCGGGTCGTGGTCTACCGCTTTTTTGGCGGGCTGACCCAGGAGGAGATCGCCACCATCCTGGATGTCTCCGTATCCACGGTGCGACGCGACTGGCGCCTGGCGCGCGCCTGGCTGAGCCGCGCTCTCCAGCATGCCGACACCTGAATGTCGAAGCTCTCGGGCCGGGCGTGACCGGTTGCAGGCGGATTCCCTGCGTCCATATATAGCGGGGGCGTCGAACGCTTTGGGCCCCTCCTCTCGCCGCCCCCCTTCCCGCCTCCCATTGCCGACGGATGACATGGATGCCGCCCGCTGGACCCAAATCCAGACCCTGTTTGACGCCGCCCTGGATCGATCGCCGGAGCAGCGCGAGGCGTTTCTCCGGGAAGAATGTGCCGACGACCCAGACCTGCTGGACGAGGTCCGGTCCCTGCTTGCGGCGGACGCCAACGCGCATCCCCTGCTCGACAGCCTTGCGCTCGACGCCATCGCGCTGCCGCAGGATCTGCTTCCGGTTGGGATCCTTCCCTCCGACGGCGAGCGCATCGGTCCCTACCGCATCATCGAGCCGATCGGGCGCGGCGGAATGGGCGCCGTCTTTCTTGCGGAACGCGCCGATGGCGGCTTTGAACAGCAGGTCGCGCTGAAGATCATCCGAGGCGGGATGGCATCGGAGCGGATCGTGCGACGATTCGAGAGCGAACGGCAGATCCTCGCCGGACTCCATCATCCGAACATTGCCCGTCTGCTGGATGGCGGACTCAGCGCCGACGGTCGCCCGTATTTCGCCATGGAGTTCGTCGACGGCGTGCCGCTCGACCGCTACTGCGAACAGGCCGCTTGCTCGGTTGAGGAGCGGGTTCGGCTGGTCCGGGATGTGTGCACCGCCGTGCAGTACGCCCATCGTCACCTGATCGTGCATCGCGACCTGAAGCCGTCGAATCTACTCGTGGCGGACGGGGAGGGCGCCGGGCCGGGAGACGCCCAGGTCAAGCTGCTCGACTTCGGGATCGCCAAGGTGCTGACCGGGGAGGCCTCCGCCGGCAACGCCCTGACCCGCACGGGCGGTGCCGCGATGACGCCGGCGTACGCCGCGCCCGAACAGGTGCAGCAACGCCCTGTGACGACGGCGACGGACACGTACGCGCTCGGCGTGGTCCTCTACGAACTCCTCGCCGGACAACGCCCGTTCGACCTCGCCGACCGCTCCCCCGCCGATATCGACCGGATCGTGTCAACGCGGCTCCCGGATCCGCCGTCCACGGTGGCACCGGCGGAGCGGAAGCCGGCCCTGCGGGGAGATCTCGACACGATCTGTCTGAAGGCGCTTCGGAAAGAGCCGGAGCGACGCTACGCCTCCGCCGAACAACTGGCCGACGACCTGCAGCGCTACCTGGAGGGCCGCCCGGTCGCGGCTCAGCCGGACACCGTCGGCTACCGCACACGCAAGTTTGTAGAGCGTCATCGCGCCGGTGTGACGGCGGCCGCAGCGGTGGTGCTGCTCATCGCGGCGCTCGTCAGTTTTTACACGGTGCAGATCGCGCAGGAACGCGACCGCGCCCGGCTTGAAGCGGCCACCGCTACCCGGGTCTCCGATTTCCTGCAGGACTTGTTCGCTGTCGCGGATCCTGCTCGGTCGGGGGGAGAAAACGTGACGGCCCGGGAGGTGCTGGACCGGGGCGCCGAGCGGATCGAGCGCGACCTGTCTGGTCAGCCCCGGGTACAGGCCCGCATGATGCAGGTGATGGGGGGCGTGTACCGGAGCCTCGGCGCCTTCGACGCGGCAGGCCCGCTACTGGAGCGGTCGCTGGACCTCCGCCGCACCGGAGCCGGCGCCGAGCCGGAGGAGGTCGCTGACGGTCTCCGCAGCCTGGCGATCCTTCGGCAGGAGACGGGCGACTACACGGCGGCCGATTCCCTCTATCGTGCTGCGCTCGCCCTACAGCGCGAGCACGCAGGGCCAGACGCTCCCGACGTGGCGGCGACGCTCCACGACTGGGGCACGCTGCTCCACCAGCAGGGCGAATTCGACCGGGCGGACTCCCTGTTCCAGCGTGCGCTCGCCCTCCGCACCGAGCACTTTGGCGCCGACGACCCCCGCACGGCGAGCACGCTAAACGAACAGGCTACCCTGCGCTTCGATCAGGGGGATCGGGATCTGGCCGAGACCCTCTACCGGCGCGTGCTCCGCCTGCGACGCGAGGCGTTCGACGGGGACCATCCGGATGTGGCGATGAGCCTGAACAATCTGGCGATGGTTCTCCGCCACAAGAGCGAGTTCGAGGAATCAGAAACGCTCTACCGCGAGGCACTGGCCATGCGCGAGCGCCTGTACGACGGCCCGCATCCGGACGTTGCCCATACGCTGAATCATCTGGCGCGACTGTACTCGACCCTCGGCGATTATGCTGCGGCCGAGCCGATTGCGCGCCGCGCCCTTGCGATGCGCATCGAGGTGTTCGGCGAGGAGCACGTCGAAACGACGGCAAGCATGGGGACCCTGGCTGGGATTCTGGGTGGCCTGGAGCGGCACGGGGAGCAGGCCACGTACTACCGGCGCGCACTGGGGGTCGTGCAGTCGACGCTGGGCCCGGAGCATCCGTACGCCGCGGCCCTGAGCTACAGTCTCGCCTCGTCGCTGCACGCGGCGGGTCAACGGTCGCGGGCGGAGACCCACTACCGGCAAAGCCTCGACCTCCACCGCGGGATTTTTCCAGAGGGGCATGTGAACACCGCCTACCCGCTCATCCGACTCGGCACCCTGCTCGTCGAGACGGATCGCGCCGCCGAGGCCGAACCGCTTCTCCGCGAAGCTGTTGCCCTGCGCGTGGAGGCACTGGGAGAAGAGCACTGGCGTGTGGCCGTCGCCCGCAACACGCTCGGAGCCTGCCTGACCGCTCTCGGCCGGCCGGCAGAGGCCGAACCGCTGCTCACCGAGAGCTACGACCGGCTCCGAGAAACGTATGGCCCCGACGACCGCCGCGTTCAGACGGCGCGCCAGCGCGTCGCCGATGCCCACGCGATGCTGCCGCAGGAGGACAGGAGCGGGCGATCGCCCTGAATCCGGTGGGCTCTCGTCGGAGGCCGGCGGTGAACCGTCGCGCTCGAGTCCTCAACCGTTGTGCGGCGGCGCACGGTCGGGTGTGCGTTCACGCACGGTGGGGCGCCGAGGACCTGCGTGCATGCACCGCAATCGGCGGAAGCATCGTGCGGAACGCGGATTGTACGGCAAGAGGTTGTGTCCCTCGAATGATTCGCCGGCCTGTCCGTCTTTGCCTTCCGCCATGCTGTTCAATTACCTGATGATCGCTGCCCGGACGCTTCGCAAGCGCATCGGCCCGACCATAATCAACATTCTCGGCCTGACGGTCGGTATTGCCGCATGCCTGCTGATCGGTCTGTGGGTCGAGCGTGAGCTGAGCTTCGACGACTTTCACCCCGGCGCCGACCGGATTCATCGGGTCGCGATCGAATCCCGCATCACGGATGCAATGACCCGGACGATCGGTGTGCCGGCGCCACTCGCCCCGGCGATTCGAAGCGACGTACCGCAGGCGGAAGCGGTTGTCCGGGTTCGCCCGGATCGGGTCATCTTTCGCGAAGGGCAAACGGCGCTGTCCGAGCGGCGGGCGTTGAAAGTGGACTCGACGTTCTTCGATGTGTTCGACGGGTTCGAGGTGGTGCGGGGCGATCCGAACAGGGCACTGCAACCGGTTGATGCCGTCGTTTTGACGGAGACCACCGCACACGAGGTCTTCGGCCGGCCGGACGTGGTCGGGGAAACCCTTCAGATGGACGGCGAGCTGCGCCGCGTGACGGCCGTGATGTCCGATGTGCCCGAGACCTCGCACCTCCAGTTTCGCGCGGTGGTCCGGCGTCAGGGGATGCGGGACGTGTTTAAGGAAAACTGGACCGGCTTCGCGTTCGTGACCTACGCCCGACTGGTCGAAGGGGCTACGACCGCCGATTTCCAGTCGCAGCTGGATGCAATCGTAGAAAACCGGGCCATGCAGGACGTGCGCAGCCGGTTCGGGGACCCGTCCGACAACTTTGTCTATCGTCTGGTCGCGGAGTCGTTGCCCACAATCTACCTGCATTCGCCGTACAACAACGTCGGGCCCAGCGGGTCGATCTCCGTCGTCTACACAATCTCGCTGATCGGCCTGTTCATCCTGCTGATTGCGTGCATCAACTTCATGAACCTGGCGACGGCCCGGGCGACGGAGCGCGCAACGGAAGTGGGAATGCGGAAAGCGCTCGGCGCCGGCCGGAAGCAACTCGCCGGCCAGTTTCTCGGGGAGGCGACCGTGACCGCCACCATTGCTACGGTTGCTGCCTTCGTCGTTTCGCTGGCCGCTCTGCCGCTCTTCAACCGCCTGGCCGGGACGTCGCTCACCTCTGGCGATGTGCTGGGGCCGTGGACCGTGGCCGCCGCGATCCTGATCGCCCTTCTTGTCGGGGGAATGGCCGGGAGCTACCCGGCATTTGCGCTCTCCCGCTTCGCCCCCTCCACGGTGCTGCGCTCGGCCGGGCGCCACAGCTCGGGTGGACAGGGGGGGCGTCTCCGCAAGGGCCTCGTGGTGTTTCAGTTCGTGATTTCCATTACGCTCATCATCGGGACGCTCGTCGCGCAGAGCCAGTTCGAGTATATTCAGTCGAAGCGTCTCGGGTTAGATAAGGAACGCGTCGTCGAGATCAAGCGCGCCAGTGATCTCGGTACGCAACAATCCACCTTTACCGATCGGATCGCCCGGATACCCGGCGTACGGTCGGCAACGTCGGGCGACGGGCTCTTTCGCGGCGCCTCGCAGACGTCGTTCATGCCCGTCGGAGGCGGCGATGATGCCGTTCAGGCCCTGCAGTACATGCAGGTCGGTCCCCGGTTCATCGAGTCGATGGAGATTTCGGTCGTGAACGGGCGGGGGTTCGATCCTGCCCGGGCTGCGGATTCCAGCGCCGTCGTTCTGAATCAGGCGGCTGTCGACCTCTACGGATGGGAAAATCCGCTCGAGCAGCAGCTCATGTCCTGCGACACACTCTGCACGTACGATGTCATCGGCGTCGTCGAAAATTTCCATTACGCGTCGATGCGTTCGGAGGTGGAGCCGCTTGCCCTGCTGATTGATCACCCCCTTCCGCCGGCATCTCAGCCGGAGAGCGTCTACGCCCGCCTCGCCCCCGGAAGCACATCGTCGGCCGTTGACGGGATCCGAGAGGCGTGGACAGAGATGGCGGGCGGCACGCCGTTTCAGTATACCTTTCTCGACCAGACCTACGACCGGGTGCACCGCGATGTGCAGCGTGCAGGCGGCCTCTTCAGCTTGTTCGCCGGGCTGGCTATTCTCGTTGCCTGCCTCGGTCTGTTCGGGCTTGCAACGTACACCGTGCAGCGACGCTCCAAGGAGATCGGTATTCGCAAGGCGATGGGAGCGACCGCTACCCAGGTCGTCAATCTCATGTTTCGTGAGTTCGTTCTTCTGGTCGGAGTTGCGTTCCTGATTGCCGTGCCGATTGCGTACGTAGCAATGAATCGCTGGCTCTCGTCCTTCGCCTACCGAACGGGGGTCGGGGTGGATCTCGTCGCCATCG
Source organism: Longibacter sp. (assembly GCF_051155795.1). Taxonomy (NCBI): domain Bacteria; kingdom Pseudomonadati; phylum Rhodothermota; class Rhodothermia; order Rhodothermales; family Salisaetaceae; genus Longibacter; species Longibacter sp. Next base: position 8,484 of record NZ_DAXETW010000042.1, on the reverse strand, counting down.
CCGGGGTCTCTGCGCTGGCGATCGCCCTCGTCGCCGTCAGCGCGCAGGCCTTCCGGGCTGCCCGCCTGGATCCCGCCACCACCCTGCGGGACGAGTAGCCCGACGGTCCGTCCCTTCTCATTCCCTCCTGATTGCCTGACGGATGTACGACACCTATATCAAACCTGCCGGTCGCGCCCTCTGGCGACGAAGAAGCCAGACGCTGATCAACGTTCTCGGGCTCGCCGTGGGTCTGGCCGCGTGCCTTCTGATCGGTCGCTACGTGGCCGACGCGTGGCGATATGACGCGCACCATGAGAAGGCGGATCGGATCGTGCGCATCACGTCCAAGCTCAGCGGAGACGGCGCCCCGATGCATCTGGCGACGTCGCAGGGGCCGCTGGGGCCGACCCTTCAGGCCGAAACGCCGGGCGTGGAAGCATTCGCCCGCTTCATCAGCGGCGGCTACGTGCTGACGTACGGGGATGTGACCGTGCAGGAGGAGAGCCTGCCCCACGCGGACGGCTCCGTATTCGACGTCTTCTCGTTTCGCCTCATCGAGGGAGACGCCGCAACGGCCCTGGACGGGCCCAACAAGGTCGTGCTGTCTCCGGATCTGGCACGATCGATTTTCGGGACCGAGGATCCGGTCGGCAAGACGCTCCGAACCGACCGCGGCCCCGAGTTGACGGTGACGGGAATCATTGTAGAACCGCCGCAGACCTCGCACATCGGGTTCGAAGGCCTGGTGTCGATGGATACGCACCGCGCGCTCGACCCCGACCGGATCGAGAACTGGGGCCGGTTCTCATACTGGACGTACGTGCTCCTCGAGCCGGAGATGACAGCCGAAGACCTGTCGGCAGCGCTCCCCGGACTGCTGTCGCGCCACACGGAGGACGGGTTGCAGGCAGCGCTCACATATGACGTGATGCCGCTCAAGGACATCTACCTGAACAGCGATGCGATCTTCCAGCTCGGCCCAACCGGGGATGCTACCGCGTTTCGCGTCTTCCTGGCGGTGGCGGTCTTCATTCTTCTGATCGCCGTGGTCAATTTCATCAATCTCGCGACGGCCCGCGCGACGGAGCGGGCACGCGAGGTTGGCGTACGGAAAACACTCGGGGCACCGCGGTCCGCCCTGGTGGGTCAGTTTCTCATGGAAGCGATCGTGACTTCGGTCATTGCCACGATACTCGCCGTCGCCATGGCCCGGACGGCGTTACCGCTGTTTCACGCGCTGTCGGGCACAACGCTCGCCGGGGGACTTTTCCCCGGGCCGGGCATGGCAGCATACCTCGGTCTGGTGGCGGTCATTATCGGCCTGCTGGCGGGCATGTACCCCGCGCTGATCCTTGCGGGCTACGAGCCCGTGCGGGTTCTACGGGGGGCGTTCTCGACGTCGCGGGACGGGGCGACGCTCCGGCGTAGCCTGGTCGTGGCCCAGTTCGCCATTGCCATCGCCCTTCTGGCGGCGACCGGCGTCGTGCGGCAGCAACTCCAGTTCATCCAGCAGCAAGACCTCGGCTTTGCGCCGGAGCAACTGGTCACGATTCCTCTCGACCAGGACGCCGACGTGAACCGGCAGCTGGCCGTTATCAAGCGCGAGCTGACGCGCATTCCCGGCGTCGACGCGGTGGCGGCCAGCTCATACATTCCGGGGCAGACGCAGGACGTGAACGGATTCCGGGTGGAAGAAGCGGACGGGCGAATGCGCCATGCCAAGCTGCGGCGGAATGACGTGGACGCAGACTTTCTCAGCACCTACGGACTGGATCTTCTCGCCGGCCGGGGATACGATGCGGCGCTGCCGGGCGACTCCACCGGCGCGGTCATCATCAACGAGGCAGCGGTACGCAAGCTGGGATACGCGACGCCGGACGCCGCGCTGGGCGCGCGCATCAACTCCAATCCGCGTTCGCCGGCGGCCCGGGTCGTCGGGGTGGTGAAGGACTTCCACTTCGCGTCGCTGCATGAACGCGTAGAGCCCCTCGTGCTGCTGCCGGGTAACGCCCCGGCCGCCAACGCCGCCGCCAGTTATCTCACCCTTCGTGTTCGTGTAAAGAACATCGCAGGAACCATGGACGCGGTGCGTGCGCGGTGGACCGAGCTCGTCCCCGCCCGCCCGTTTGAGGCGACCTTCGTCGACGAGCACTTCGCCGAAATGTACGAGCAGGACCGCCGCTTCGGGCGTCTGTTTGCCACGTTCGCCGGGCTGGCGATTTTTGTCGCTTGCCTCGGGCTCTTCGGCCTCACGACCCACACGGTCCAGCAGCGAACCAAGGAGATCGGGATCCGCAAAGCCCTGGGCGCGACGGCCTCCAGCCTTGTCCGGCTTCTCTCGCAGGATTTCGCGAAGCTGGTCGGCTTCGCGTTCGTTGTCGGCGTACCGGTCGCATACCTGGGGATGAGCCGGTGGCTGGAGACCTTCGCCTATCGGATCGACCTCGGCGTTGGCGTCTTCGCTCTCGCCGGGGGCATCGCCCTTGTCATCGCGCTGGGCACCGTCGGCGGGCAGGCCTTCCGCGCCGCTACGCTCGACCCCACCTCCGCCCTTCGGGATGAATGACCGGGATGAGGGATGAGGTGTGGGGGATGAGGGGAGCATCCCCCGATCGCCCCAAAGCTCCCGGCCCAGACTCCTGATCGCCCCAAGGCTCCCGGAAGGACCGACAGGGCCGCGGGTCATTCTTTGGGCCTCCAGTCCACCCCCAGGCCACGGAGAACCGGAGCACGAACGGAGTGAGTCCACGAAGCGAAGCGTAGTAAACCGACAACCGGAAACCGAACCCCATGCTGCTGAGCTATCTGAAGACCGCCCTCCGCGCGTTGCACAACCGTCTCGGTCTGACGACCATCAACGTCATCGGGCTCAGCCTGGGGCTTGCCGCGGCGCTCGTCATCGTGCTCTACGCACAGCACGAACTCACCTACGACCGCTTCCACGCGGAGTCCGACCGCATCTACCAGGTCTACAAGGAGCGCGGGACGCCGACGGGCACGCAGATCTCGCGCGATACCTGGGCACCTCTGCTCCCCCGCCTCCAGCAGGACTACCCGTCGATCGAGACCGGCACCCGGTTCTTTACGCAGACGGAGTGGATCGAACGGGAAGGGAATCGCCTGGAGGAAACCATGGCGTACGTCGACTCGACGTTCCGCGACGTGTTTAGCTTTCCGCTGCGTCACGGGAGCGGAGAGCAGCTGTTGTCGGACCCGAACGCGGTGCTGATGACGGTGGAGGCCGCCGAACGGCACTTTGGAACGGAGAGTCCCGTGGGGCAGACGATCACGGTCGACTTCAACGAGACGCTGACGGTCGCGGGCGTGCTGGAGCCGATTCCCACGAACTCGACGCTTCAGTTCGACATGGCGCGAGCCATCCATGGATCTCCGGGCTACCCGGATGTGCGGGACAACTGGGGCGGCTCCTTCCTCTACACCTACATCCTTCTGAACGAGAACGCGGCTCCGGATGCCCTCGAAGCCCAGTTTCCCGACCTGATTGCGTCGATCTTCGGAGCGGAGGAGAACGAGCGGACGACCTTTCAATTGCAGGCGCTCCCGACGCTGCAGAATGCGCTGTCGAACAACCGGCAGATCGCCTACATCTTGTTGGCGGTGGCGCTTGCCGTCATGCTCGTCGCGGGCATCAACTTCACGAATCTTGCTGTCGCGCAGTCGCTCGACCGGGCGCGTGAGATTGGCGTTCGGAAGGCGCTCGGGGCGTACCGGGGTCAACTCGCAATTCAGTTCCTCGGCGAGGCTCTGCTGATGAGCCTCGGCGCACTCATTCTGGGCACGGCCGTCGCGGCGTCCGTACTGCCCGCCTTCAACAGTCTTTACGACGTCGACCTGGGGCTCCATCTCGCGACGTATCCGCAGCGAATCGCCGTCTTACTGGGTTTTGGCGTGCTGCTCGGTTTGGCGACCGGGGCGTACCCGGCGTCCGTCCTGGCGGGCTTCGTGCCCTCGCAGACGCTACGCGGCAGCCACGAGCGAAAGGCGTCGGGGCAACTCCTTCGCCGCGGACTCGTCGTCGTCCAGTTCGCGGTGTCGATGCTTCTGATTGTGGGGACGCTCGCGGCCTGGCAGCAGATCGGCCACCTGAAAGACGCTCCGCTGAACGTGGCGGCCGATCGGCTTCTCGCCATTAACACAGACCTCGACGACTTCGACGACGCGGAGGCAGCGGCCAGTCGCCTTGACGCCTTCCATCAGGAAGTCGAGCGGCTGAGTACGGTCCAGTCGGCCAGCTTCGGGCGGCACGTCCCCGGGCGGGGGTCGCGGTCGTTCCTTTTCATTCATCCGGGAACGGCCACAACCGACGATCAGCGCCTTCGCATGCGCTACGCCGCCGTCGGCGACCACTACTTCGAGACGCTCGGGGCGGAGATGGTCGCCGGCCGCTCGTTCTCCGACCGGCGGGCGTCGGACAGCACGGCCGTCGTGCTCAACCGCGCCGCCGCCGAGGCCTTCGGATGGGGCCCCGATGCCGTCGGCAAAACCGTTCGAATCGGCCCGGATCGGTTCCCCGTGATCGGAGTGGTTGAGGACTATCGGTACAATCCGGCGCGGGAAGCAATCGCGCCGGTCGTCCATCTCTTCGGTGTATCGTTCGGCAGCAAGTACGACTATCTGGCGGTCCGAACCGCGGGCGACGACCCCTCGGCCACGGTCGACCAGATCCAGACGCTCTGGCAGAAGGTCGATCCGAGCCGGGCGCTGCCGTTCGAGTTCGTCGATCAACGCTTTCAGCAGCTCTACGAGCAGGAGGAGAATCTCGCGACCATCGCGGGGGCGTTCACCGGTCTCGGGATCGCCATCGCGTGTCTTGGCCTCCTCGGCCTGTCGGCTGTCTCGGTGGCCCGCCGCCGAAAAGAGATCGGCATCCGCAAGGCCCTCGGCGCGAGCGTGTCGAGTGTGGCCGTACACCTCGGGAAAGACTACCTCCGGCTCGTCGCGCTCGCGATCGTTCTGGCCGTGCCGGTCGCGTACCTCGGCGTCGACCGGTGGCTGGCCGACTTTGCTGTCCGTATCGACCTCGGAATCGGCCTCTTCCTCGGCGCAGGGATCCTCGCGCTTCTCCTTGCTGCGGCGACCATCGGCATCCAGACCGTCCGTGCCGCCCGGCTGAATCCCGCGACGACGCTTCGCGACGAGTAGCGGGCCAATCCCCCGGCCGTGAGGTGCGGTCCAGCGTCGACTTTCGAGCGCTCCGGCCTGAGAGGGGCGTCGAAATCCTTAACCGCCATTGTGTTTTCCCGCTCGACTTCGTAGCTACAGGGATGTCCTGCTTCCTACGGCCTGTCCGAGAGGATAACAGGCTGTCTATTAATCGACCACGGGAATACCATGACGTATCGATTTCTCCCCATCGCCCCCGTCACGATTCTTCTCGTTTGTGCCGTCGTCCTCGCGGCGTGCGATGGCGGCGGATCCTCGGACGATGGGCAGCCGCAAACCGTGGGCGAGGTCATAACGACGAACAGCGCGTTCACGCAGGCGGCGGATGGGTTCGATCGCGCGGGTACCCGTGCGGAGCTGTCGGACCCGGATGCGGGCCCCTTCACGGTATTCGTCCCGAGCGACGACGCATTCGCCGAAATCAACGCGCCCGTTCTCTTCGGGGCGGGCAACGAATCCCTCCTGGCCGAGGTGATGGAGTACCACGTCGTCGAGGACCGATTTCCTGTGGAAGGCACCCCGCAGACGGTCTTCATCGACTCGAGGGAGGGAACCGACATCCGGCTCACGCGCACGGATGCCGGGGTCTTCGTCAATAGCGTGGAGGTGGAGCTTGTGGCAGACACCCGGAACGGGCTGGTGTACCGCCTCGATACGGTTCAACTCCGGGTGCTCACGCTCGCCCAGCGGCTGGACGTAACCCCGGACCTGTCCCGCCTGAATGAAATCGTCGATGGCACCGGACTCAGCGCGACGCTGGATCAGCCGGGCCCCTTCACGCTGCTGGCCCCGACGGACGCTGCCCTGAGCGCATTCACGGATGATGTGGCCGCGAAGGAACCGGTCTTCGAAGAGTTGCTGCTGTACCACCTCCTACCGGAGGATTTGCTGGACGTGGAGCTGACCGACAGCCGAACGGTGACGACGGAAGAGCCCGATGGAGGGACGGTCACGTTTAGCCGGTCGGGGTCCACAGTATCCGTCAACAGCATCCCGCTCGCGAGTACTGATCACATCGCCGAGAACGGCGTCCTACACCGCATCGAGACGCCGCTCACCTCGGGGTTGAGCATTGCCGAGATCCTTTCGCTGCGGACGGACCTTGCCACGACATCGTCGCTGGTAAGCGGCTCCTCGTCGGTCCTGCCGCCCCTGTCGGACGAGAGCCGGTCGCTGACGTTCTTTGCGCCGGATGCGTCCGCGTACGATGACGTCGACGTGCCGGCGCTGGAAGCGGACGCATCGCTCACAAACGAACTGCTTTCCTATCACGTGCTTGACAGCGGTTCCTTCTCGTCTAATGACCTGCGGACCGGAAGCCCGACTCGCACCACGGCGGAAGGGACGACGGTTCGGGTTGACGCGTCTGGTTCGACACTTCAGATCAATCGCGCCACGGTGACCGGGGCGGACGTGCGTGCGGCAAATGGTGTGGTGCACCTGCTTGACGGCGTGCTGCTTGAGACCACACGCGGCACCGAGCGAATTCAGCTTACGAGCCGCTACCGACTCTTCGAAACGGCTCTTGACCGCGTGGGTCTAGCGCCGACGCTCGCGTCCGGCACGTACACGATCTTCGCCCCGCCCAATGAGGCGTTTCTAAATGCGCTCGACGCCGACGGGTCCGGCGCCGTCGAGGAAGGCGAGTACCCCAGCGATGCCGCCCTGGAAGACATCCTGCTGTACCACGTGGTGCCCGGAACCATACCGGCTGGCAATATCGATGACGGGGATACAGCGACGACGCTCGAAGGCCGGTCCCTGACGTTCGATGTCGCCGCCAATGGCACGATCACGATCAACCCGGGCGATGAAGCATCAGTCGTCTCCCCCCGTGATCTGGATGTCGAGAACGGGGTCGTGCATGAGGTGGATGTGTTGCTCACTCCCTAGTTCGTAACCGTCACCTCAGGGTCGACCACGCAGCCCCATGTGAGCGAGGTTCGAGTTTCGCACCGGTGCACAGCCCCGCCGCTGCCCCCTGCATATCCGTAATACAGAGGTCCCAATTTCACAATTCTCAATCCCGAACGCTCAACCCCAACCCGCTTCGATAGGCAGATGTACGCAGTGATTTGTATGCTTGGGGATCGGCAATGTCTTTTGCCGACCCATTCCCCCTTCCTTTGACCGCTGAGTCCATCATGCGTCGTCTTGTCCTCGCCATCATTGTTTCTCTCTTCGTCTCGCCAGCGTTTGGGCAAATTGGGTCCAGCAGTTCGTCCCCGTCGTACGATACGCGTGTGAAGCAGGCGCTGGACGCGGAGGATTGGAATTATGAGATCGACGACGACGGAGACTTCAAGCTGGTCGTCGGATTTTCGAATGAGGATCGATCGCAAATCGTCTATGTGATCAGCAATACCCTTGAAAACCAGGGCATGGAAATCCGCGAGATCTGGTCGCCGGTCTACACGTCCGCGTCGTCGACGATTCCCGATGATGTCGCGCAATGGGCGCTGCGGGCGTCGTGGAATCAGGTGGTTGGGTCACTCGCCGTGAGCGGGGATGGGACGGTCTACTTCGTCGCCAAGATCGACGCGAACGCCTCCCCCGGGATCCTGTCGAAAACGATTCGGGTCGCCGCGGCAAGTGGGGATGAGTTGGAGAAGGAGAAGAGCCCCGGCGATACGTTGTAGGGATTCGCCCAGCTCCTACTACGCGAGGTTCAGCGTTCCAGGGCCCGGTCCATGAGCGTGGGACTCCGGTGTCTATTCCAGGGTTGGCAGTCCGGTCGGCCAGACGCCGGGCGTCTCGTTCCGGCGCAGGCTCGGCCCACGACTGCAGACCGCGCGTTCATTGTGAGGGGTCGCGAGGTTCGTGCTTTCCTACCGTCGCACGGCCAGGCCACGATTGGCAAGGATTGAACGGCGCGATCACGCTCCGCCGGTCGAATGGAGGCTGGGCTCCGCGAACGCCGGACCGCCCCGCGGCTGTCACCCGCACCATGCCTGCAATCCAAAGTCCCCAATCCGCAACCCGCACGTTCTGCTCCGCCCTACGTCAGGCGCTCGTTCCAGTAGCGGAGGGTCAGGCCTCTCTCGATGTAGGCGCGATCGCGGTCCCGCAGCTTTTTCCCATGGATCCGGGGAGCGGGGATGATCTCGTCCACGCCGCCGGCGTCGTTTACATAGAGGAGACCTGCGTATTCCGGCACGTCGTCGGCGTCGATGAGGTCTTCGGGCACGCCGAACCAAAAGTAATTCGCCGTCCGGTACCCCTTCTGGTTCGCCAGCGCGTGGTGCTTGTAGGTTTTCTCCTCGAAGTCGCGGTGGAAGTCGGCTACCGTGTGCTTGATCTCCACCTCATGGACGAGGT